>JADLET010000067.1 GCA_020845975.1 Gammaproteobacteria bacterium
CAGCACAATGAGGATGCCCGCCGCGAGCAGGCCGTCGCGCCAGGGAATGCGCGTGCGTCCGAAGACGACCTGCGCCAGTGTGGAGACGAATCCTTCCGAACGCGCGCGCGTGATGACGAACACCACCGCCGCTGCCAGCAGCAGCCACAGCGCGCCGCCTGCCGCGGCGCCGTGCAGGGCGCGCCGTGCGATATCACCAAACCGTTCGGCGTCAGGATCGGCCAGATGTGCCCCGCCATGACGCAGACGAGGATAGTCCCATACCGTCACCCCGCCGGGCCCCTCCATCGCCTCGCGCGCATAGAGCCGGGTCGCGAAAGGCGCCGAGTAGGTCTTCTCCACTTTCTCCTTCAATGGCCGCGCGATAATATCGAGCACGCTCAGCACCTCGACGGAATAGAAGGTCTCCTGCGTCTGCTCGCCGCGCTGTTCCAGCGCCGGACGAAAATGCAGGGAGTCGAGCAGGGCCACCGAAACATAGGCCGACAGGACCACCAGGGAAACGATCGCGAGACGGCTCTCCATCACCCGCGCCCACGGGGCACGCAGGTGTTCCCGTCCGCGCGCATACCAGGCGAAGGCGATCACCGCCGCGATCAGCAGGTATACCAGGGCATCGGTCCAGAGAATGACGGGCTTGATCATGCGGATATGTGGGGCGTCTCGGTCAGTTCAGGCGGACCCGGGGATCCACCAGCGTATAGGAGATATCAGTCAGCATCAGCCCGAGGATATACAGCACCGAACCTAGGAACACCATCGAACGCACGACGGCGAAATCCTGCGTGTTGATCGCATCAATGGTATAGCTCCCCAGCCCCGGGATGCCGAAAAACGACTCCATGATCAGGCTGCCCATAAACAGCAGCGGCAGCACCACCACCGCGCCGGTCAGAATAGGGATCAGCGCGTTCTTCAGCACATGCCTGAACAGGACAGCGGATTCCGGCAGGCCCTTGGCACGCGCGGTGCGCACGTAATCCTTGCCGATCTCCTCCAGAAAAATGGAGCGGTACCAGCGACTGCCCGAACCGATCCCGCCGATCACCCCGATCAGCACCGGAAGGATGACGAATTTCACCGCGTTGAGTCCGTCGTCATAGCCCGAGATCGGCACCAGGTGCAGCAGTTTTCCCACCAGGTACTGTCCCGCGATGATATAGAACAGGCCGGAAATCGACATCAGGACCACCAGCGTCACCACTGCGATGATGTCGAAATAGGTGGCGCGGAAAAAGGCGATCAGCAGCGCCACGGTAATATTGGTGAGCAGGCCGATGATGAAGACGGGAATCGCGAGGGCGAGACTCGCCCACATACGCTGCCGGATATCATAACCGATGTCGCGACCGGCATCCGAGGCGCCGAAATCGAACACGAACAGTCGCAGCGACTTGTCATAGAAGATGGTATCGGTCAGCTTGCCCATGCCGGCGGAGGCGCCGTTGTAAATCACCGGCTTGTCGTAGCCGCGCTCCTGCTTCCACTGCTCTACCGCCTCCGGCGTCACGTGCTTCATGCCCAGCTGCATACGCGCCATATCGTCCGGGGTATTGACCACGAAAAACAGCACGAAGGTGATGACGTTGACACCGACCAGGATCGGCAGCGCGTACAGCGCCCGGCGCAATATATAGTTCAGCATGTCAGGGCGTCCCCGCGCGATCGCCCGCGGCCGGCGCCCGGTACTGGCGCCGCAGCAGGCTGATTGTCGCCGGCACGGCCGCCGCCAGCAGCAGGCCGATTGCGAGCAGCAGCGGCCACAGAATCGGCTGGTTCCACTCGTCGCGCAGGCGCGCACGCAGCCCTGGATCGATCCGGCGGTACTTGAGCAGGTTGTTCGCCATCAGATTGGGCTTGGTGGGCGACGACCAGGCGTGATAGAGCACAAAGCTCTTGGGATGGAAGCCCCAGATCCACGGGGCGTCGCGCCGCGCGAGATCCACCATTCGATCGATCAGCTCCTGGCGGCGTGGCCCGTCCGCCATTGTTCTCATCTGCTCGAACAACCGGTCGAATTCCGGGTTGGCGTAATTCGCCGCGTTCTCGCCGTTGTGGCGCGCCTTGCCGTTGGGTCCGTAGAGCAGGAACAGGAAGTTTTCCGGATCCGGGTAATCCGCGTTCCAGCCCCACATGAAGATCTGCGCATTACCGTTGCGCATCTTGTCCTGGAACCGGTTGTAATCGGTGTTGCGTATCACCAGCTGGATGTTGAGCTTCTCGAACTGCTTGCGGAACCACTCCAGGCGCGCATTATCTTCCGGCCCGCCGGCGGTGATATCCAGATTGAGCACCAGAGGCTTGCCGGTCCCGGCGTCGACGCCGTCCGCGTAACCGGCCTCGGCGAGCAGACGCCGGGCCTCGTCCAGGGATCTGCGCCGCGGCCCGCCGCCAGCCCAGCCATAGACATAGGGATTGACCCCGGGCTCGCCCTCGACGTGACCGAATATCCCGGGCGGTATCGGCCCCTGCGCGGGGATACCGCGTCCGTTGGTAAAAATCGAAATGAATTCCTCGTAGTCGAGCGCGATCGATATCGCCTGCCGCAGAAGACGCTGGCGTTCGCCATAGCCGCCGATTACCGGATCAATCATATTGAACCCGGTATAGGAGATCGATGTACCCACCGCCGTGCGCAGCGAGATGCCCTTCTCCTTCATGCGGTCGGTGAGCGTGGCCTCGCCACCCGGCCCCATGCGCACGGCCTGGTCGAAGCTGTCGGAAGAAATCCCCGAGGTGTCGTAATAGCCCTGCAGGAACTTGTTCCAGTACGGAATGGTCTCCTTCTCCAGACTGAACACCACCTTGTCGATGAAGGGCAGACGCCTGCCCGCGTCTCCGAGAAGTCCGGCCTCGCGGTCACCGGGATCGCCGTCGTCCGGGTAGAACTCCTCGTGGAAGTTCGGATTGCGCTCGAGCACCATCTGCCGGTTGGGATTGTTCACCGTCAGCATGTAGGGACCGGTGCCCACCGGATACCAGTCCAGGGTCAGGTTCTTCTCCTCCATTCCGGGCGCGGAATGGAAGCGGTCAACCTCCGGCGGAACGGGCGCGAAAAACGGCATCGCGAGCCAGTAGAGCAGCTGCGGATACTTGCCGTTGACCTTGATGCGATAGGTATAGCGGTCGACTGTCTCCGCCCCGGCAAGCGGATAGCGCTCGAGATCGAGATAGACCGGCCCGCCGCCCGCGGCGGCGCTCTGCTCGCCGTAGACGCTCGCGAGTTCCGCGGCATAGTCGCGCAGGCCCGCGATATATTCCCCCATCAGACCCAGGATCGGCGAATGCACGCGGGGATGGGCCAGTCGCTTGATCTGGTAGACGTAGTCGGCGGCGACCAGTTCGCGCGAACCAGTATGTGTGAAGTCGCCAAGGGAATAGATATTCGCGAGGTCCTGCGATGAGAGATCCCGATAGACAGGATTCCCGTCCGCATCGCGGGCGAAGGCCGGATGGGGCTGATAGTGAATGCCCGGCCTGATATGGATCTCGTACACGCTGTATGCAACCTCGGCATCGGGCGCGTCGGCCGGCAGCGTGCGACCGCCACGATCGAGGTACTGCGGCGTCGGCACGGCCTCGGCGGTAAGCGGAGTAAGCGTATAGGGCCGCTTCAGATAATGGTATTGCAGCGGCGGCTCGTAGACCTGTCCGGTGAAGACCACCTCATTGGCGCTATAGGAACGCGCGGGATCGAGGTGCTTGGGCCGCTCCTCGAAACTCGAATAAACAATATTGGCGCCCGCGTCGCTGGCGGGATATGGATCGTTCCACGGCCGCTCGCTGCATCCGGCGAGCGCGGCGGCGACCAGCAGCACGGCGCGCGGCGCGCTGCATGCGCGGCCCTTGCCTCTGATCGATGCTGCACTGCTCATGCGAATTCCGACGACTCCGCTCGAAAACCGGGCACGCGGACGCCCGTGATCATTCGTAAATCCGGCAAAACCTGTTATCATCGCCGTCAGCCGTTTCCCCCGCGGCGGATGGCGCGGGCGTGTCCGCGAGTGCTATATTACACGACAATTCGGCCGCGGCCGTCATCGAGCGGGAAAATCACAAACATCTTGGGATATCGCTATGGGATTCCTCCAGGGCAAACGTGCATTGATCGTCGGAGTCGCGAGCAACCGCTCGATCGCATGGGGCATCGCGCAGGCGATGCGCCGCGAGGGTGCCGATCTCGCCTTCACATATCAGAATGAAAAACTGCAGGGACGCGTCGAGGCTCTCGCCGCGGAGCTCCAGTCGGACATCACGCTGCCCTGCGATGTCGCCAGCGACCAGGAGATCGACGCCGTGTTCGACCGCCTGGGTCAACGCTGGGAGCATCTCGATATCATCGTGCATTCGGTCGCCTATGCGCCGCGCGAGGAACTCGAAGGCTCCTACCTCGACAGCGTCACGCGCGACGGCTTCCGAACCGCGCATGAAATCAGCTCATACAGCTTCGCGGCACTGGCCAAATCCGGCCGGCGCCTGATGAAGGGTCGCAACGGCGCGCTGTTGACGCTGAGCTACCTCGGCGCCATCCGCACGATCCCCAACTACAACGTGATGGGCCTGGCCAAGGCGAGCCTTGAGGCCAACGTGCGTTATATGGCGAGCAGCATTGGTCCCGACGGTATCCGTGTGAATGCCATTTCTGCCGGCCCGATCAGGACGCTCGCCGCCTCCGGCATCAGCAATTTCCGTCGCTTTCTCGATTACTCGGAACAGAATTCACCTCTGCGCCGCAACGTAACTATCGAGGAGGTCGGCAACGTCGGGGCGTTCCTCTGCTCCGATCTTGCCTCGGGTATGACCGGCGAGATCGTCTATGTGGACGCGGGCTACAACATCCAGGGGATGGCGCTGATCTAGGCCGCCGCGGGGCCGGCCATGATCAGGCGCGATCCGGCAGACCCGAATATCCAGCGCGATGCCCCATAAGCATGCGATCGCGTTACTGATCCTCACCGTCGTCGCCGTCACGGCCGGAATCATCGCAGGCTGGTACTGGGGCCCGGCGATGGAAAGCGTGGCTTGGCTCGGCGCCCTGTTCCTGAACGCGCTCAAGATGCTGATCGTACCGCTGATACTGGCGGCGGTGATCAGCGGCATCGCCGCGCTGGGCGACGTGCGTCGACTCGGGCGCGTCGGCGGCGCCACGCTGGCTTATTACCTCTGCACTACCGCGATCGCCGTTTTCATCGGACTGGTGATGGTGAACCTGATCCGCCCCGGAGACGGACTGCAGATCGGGGGAGCGACTGTGCCGGAAAAGATCCTGGAAAAACAGGACACCGGTGTCAGCGACATACTGCTCTCACTCATTTCCCCGAACCTGATCGCCTCCGCTGCCGAGATGCAGCTGCTGCCCCTGATCGTATTCGGCATCCTGTTCTCCGCCGCCCTGACCACGCTCGGCGCGCGCGGCGCCCGCGTGATCGAGTTTTTCGACGGTGTCAACGAAGCCCTCATGAAGCTGGTCACCTGGCTGATGTATTTCGCGCCGCTCGGCATCTTTGGACTGATCGCCGCGCGTCTCGGCTCGGCGGGCGGCGGCGATGCCGTCGCCAACGAAATCGCGGCGGTGGGCTGGCACGTCGTCACCGTGCTCAGTGGCCTGGCCATCCATTTCGCCGTGTTACTGGCCATCCTGTTCTTTGTCGCAGGACGCGGCTGGGGGTATCTGGTGAACATGCTGCGCGCCCTGATGACCGCCTTCGGCACCGCCAGCTCCTCCGCCACGCTGCCGTTGACGATGGAATGCGCGCGGGAAAACGGGGTTGACGAGCGCAGTGTGCGCTTCGTGCTGCCGCTCGGCAGCACCGTGAACATGGACGGCACCGCGCTCTACGAAGCGGCCGCGGTGATGTTCATCGCGCAGGCCTACGGGGTGGACCTTGGTTTCGGGGCGCAGGTGGTGGTCTTCGTCACCGCCACCCTCGCGGCGATCGGTGCGGCGGGAATCCCGGAGGCCGGACTGGTAACGATGGTGATCGTGCTGAACGCGGTAGGCCTGCCGCTCGAGGGCATCGGCCTGCTGTTGACCGTGGACTGGTTCCTCGACCGCTTCCGCACTTCGATCAACGTCTGGGGCGACGCGGTGGGCGCGGCCGTGATCGACCGGCTGCTCAGGCGCGGTTCCGCCGCTGCGGGTGTGGACTAGAGCCGGCCCTCGAACAGCGAGACCTTCGCGCGCCCACGGAGGAATGCGGTCAGATCCGCGCTGTCACGCTGCGCGTAACGGCGCTGCAGCTCGCCGCGTTGTGCATTCCGCTCCGAATCTGTGACGGTCTTCGGATCGCCGTCGACAACCTCGTACAGCGCGATCACGGCATAGTCACCGCCGCCGAGCGAAATTCCCTCGATCGCCGGACGGTCCTGCGAGGGCCGCGCCATGGCGAAGACGGCGTCCAGTACCTCGGCCGGCACATCGGCATCCTCGCGCCCCGACAGCACCGGCGCATGCCAGGAGGCGGCGGGGAATTCCTTCAGCAGCGCATCGACCCCATCGCCGCCCTCCAGGCGCTTGCGCATGTCCTTGCCCGCTTCCTCGGCGAGACGTTGCGCGCCTTGATAAACAAGCTCTAGGCGGATGGGGTCGCGCAACTCATCCAGCGTGCGATGCGTGGCCGGCTGTTTCTCGGCGATCCGCAGCACTACGACCCGCCCATCGTCGAGCTGGATCGCCTCACTGTTGTTGCCGCCATCGATGACATCCTCGCCGAAGGCCGCCAGACGGAAATTCTCATTCGCCGCCACGCCATCGCCCTGGTCGCGACTAAACAGGTCTGTGGTCTGTATGGATAGTCCGAGCTGCTCGGAAGCAAATTTCAGGGTCTCGGGATGCTCGTAGGTCAGATTGGTCAGATTCTCCGTCAGATCGAACATCTGCGCTTCGACCTGGGTCTTGCGGTATTCTTCCTCCAGACTGGCGCGCACCTCGCTGAAGGAACGCTTGGCGCCCGCCTTGATGTCCTCCAGCTCAATGATGTGCCAACCGAACGGTGTACGTACGGGCGCGCTGATCTCGCCCTTTTTCATCGCACAGACCGTGTCCTCGAACGGGCCGACCATGACGCCGCGACCAAAGAATCCGAGTTCGCCACCCTCCTGTGCCGAGCCCTTGTCAGCGGAAAACTCACGCGCCAGCGCGACGAATGATTCTCCCGCCACGATGCGCGCACGCAGTTCCTCCGCGCGAGTACGCGCGGCATCGGCATCCTCCCCGGATCCATCCGCCGCCTTGATCAGAATGTGGCGCGCGCGGCGCTCCTCTCCGACAGTGAAGCTCGCGGCTTGCTCCTCATACAGGCGACGCAGGGTGTCGTCATCCGCCTTGAGGCCCTTCATCAGACTGTCACGGGACAGCTCAAGATATTCGACCTTGACACGTTCCGGCACCGCGAAGCGCTCGAGGTTGTCCTGGTAGTACTTGTTCACTTCGGCCTCGGACGGCACGACACGCCCCTCATAGGCCTCGGCCTTGACCTGGTAATACCCGATCTTGCGCCGTTGCTCGCTCAGTCGCAGCCAGCGGTCCAGCTCACTCTCCGAAACCAGAACAGTGTCCGTCACGCCTGAAGTCAGCTGTGTCGTCAGAAGATCGCGTCGCACGCTGTCTTCAAATTGCTCCCGCGCCAGACCGGCGCCGCGCAGCATGCGCTCATACAGTTCCGGATCGAATTTGCCATCGCGCTGGAACTGGCTGATGGCACGGATTTCATTGCCCACGCGCGCATCGTCGACACGGAAGCCCGCCTTGCGCACCGTCTGCAGCATCACCTCCGAGTTCACCAGACCTTCAAGCACGGCGCGCTTGATCGCCGCCTCATTCTGCACGATGAAATCATCCCCCAGGATCTGTCGGCGCATGCCCAGCTCGCGCTGATACACCTGCTGAAATTCCTGGGAGGAGATGGGGCGCTTGCCGACCTCGGCAATGGGGAGCTCGCCGCCACCCTGAAAATATTCATTGACCCCCCACAGCGCGAAGGGGATGGTGACCAGGACGATGATGATCCAGGCGAAGACGCCCTGAGCGTGATCACGGATGACTTGAATCATGACGAGAGGGCTTCCTGAAGTTATAGCCACGCCAGCGTTCCGGCCCGGAAATATGTCCGGGCCGGAAAACTTGCGTGGAATTCATGGCGACGATCAATCAAGGGCGCGCCCTGTGTGTACCCTCTCAGGGGCACCCTTTTTTGCGATAACTGGCGGAGTGGACGGGACTCGAACCCGCGACCCCCTGCGTGACAGGCAGGTATTCTAACCGACTGAACTACCACTCCCAAAGATTGCATGGTGGGTGCTGAGGGGATCGAACCCCCGACATTCGCCTTGTAAGGGCGACGCTCTCCCAGCTGAGCTAAGCACCCGGAAAGATCGCCTATCATATGGCATCCACAGGTGCTTTACCAGCCGTCCCGATATGCGCGCCGCGGGGTATTGAGCGCACCGTCACGTCCGCGCCGAGGCGCGGGCCATCGGAAACAAAATGCCCGCCATTTATACCAACCGGCCTAAACCCCTGTCAAGCAAGGCGCTTGAAAACCCCCAAAAAAACAATCGCCCCGGGACGTCAACCGTCCAGGGGCGATGAGAGGTGGAAATGAGCGCTGCGACGTCTCAGTGCGGCCGGATGTGACCACCCCGCTTCGAGCGTGCGGATTTCTTGCGCGGTTCAATCTCGGGCTCGGCATCCTTCTCGACCAAAGGCGACGGCAGGTGCTGCAACGCAGTCTGCCACACCTCATCGATCCATTTGACCGTGCGGATATCAAGGTTCTGCTTGATGTTGCGCGGGATCTCGGCGAGATCGCGTTTGTTTTCCTCGGGAATCAGCACCACCTTGATGCCGCCGCGGTGCGCAGCCAGCAGCTTTTCCTTCAGACCACCGATCGGCAGTACCTCGCCGCGCAGCGTAATCTCGCCGGTCATGGCGACCGCCGCGCGCACCGGGATCCCGGTCAGCGCGGATACCAGCGCGGTGCACATCCCGATACCGGCGCTCGGCCCATCCTTCGGAATGGCGCCCTCGGGCACATGGATGTGGACATCGTGCTTCTGATAAAAATCCGTCTCAAGTCCCAGCATCGGAGCGCGGTTGCGCACCACGGTCATCGCCGCCTGCACTGATTCCTGCATGACGTCACCGAGCTGCCCGGTGATAGTGAGCTTGCCCTTGCCGGGCACGACGGCGGACTCGATGGTCAGCAGCTCGCCGCCCACTTCGGTCCACGCCAGCCCCGTTACCTGCCCGACCTGATCCTGCTCCTCGGCAAGACCGAAGCGGAAACGCTTCACGCCGAGATATTTGGCCAGGTTACGCGAACCGACCACGGTCGCCTCGACACCCTTGAGCAGGATTTCCTTCACCACCTTGCGGGAAATCTTGGAAATCTCGCGCTCCAGGTTGCGCACGCCCGCCTCGCGCGTGTAATAGCGCACGATGTCGCGCACGGCGCCTTCACTGATGGTCAGCTCGGATTCCTTGAGCCCGTTCGATTCGATTTGCTTCGGCACGAGATAACGTTCCGCGATGCTGACCTTCTCGTCCTCGGTGTAGCCCGACAGCC
>JADLET010000068.1 GCA_020845975.1 Gammaproteobacteria bacterium
AAGCAGAGCCATCGCCGGCATATCCTGACCAAGAAGAGCAGCCAGCGCAAACGTCATTTGCGCGCGCCCGCCCTGGTCACCATGTCCGATACTCCCGAGCTGAAGCGCATGCTCCCATACAGTTGAGAAAAAGGGACACGTCATGCCAAGAGTAAAACGAGGAGTAACCGCCCGCGCCAATCACAAGAAGGTGATGGCGAAGGCGAAGGGATTTCGTGGGCGCCGCAAGAATGTCTTTCGCGCCGCGAATCAGGCCGTGGTCAAGGCTGGGCAGTACGCCTATCGCGACCGTCGCGTGCGCAAGCGTGAGTTCCGTGGTTTGTGGATCATACGCATCAACGCAGCGGCGCGGGAATTTGGTCTGTCATACAGCCGAATGATTGATGGCCTGAAAAAGGCGGCCATCATGATCGACCGCAAGGTGCTGGCTGATCTGGCCGTGTCCGACAAGGTCGCCTTCGGCGCGCTGGCGGAGAAAGCCAAGGTGGGTCTTTCCGCCTGACGTAACCTCCATGGCCGGGGGAGGGCGCTTCCCTCCTGCCGGTACGCAGAAAAGGAAAGGTAGCGCCTTTCCTTTTTTGTTTTAGAGGGATTGGGTACAGTGGGGCGAAGTGCCGCTGGATTACTACAGCGGATACCGGATCCGGGATGGGGCAAGGGAACATTCGGCAGGGGCAGGGCAGGTGCACGAGCTTGAAAGCATAGTCGCGCAGGCGCAGAGCCAGATTGCGGAGGCGCTCGATCTCAAGTCGCTGGATCTGGTGCGCGTGCAGTACCTTGGCAAGAGCGGGCGTATCACGGAGTTTCTCAAGGGACTGAAGGCGTTGTCCGATGAGGAGCGTCCCCGCGCGGGCCATGCTGTCAATCAGGCAAAGCAGTCCGTGCAGCAATCGATCGAGGCGCGCGCGCGTGCGCTCGAGACTGCGGTGCTGAATGAACGGCTTGCGCGCGAGGCGATCGACGTCACGCTGCCGGGCCGCGGGCGGGCTGGAGGCGGCCTGCATCCCGTGGCGATGACCATGGACCGCATCGAGGCCTTGTTTGCCCAGGCCGGTTACGAGGTCGCGCGCGGTCCCGAGATCGAGGACGACTTCCATAATTTCGAGGCGCTCAACATCCCCGCGAATCATCCCGCGCGGGCGATGCACGATACCTTCTATTTCAATTCGCGTACCCTGCTCAGGACGCATACCTCGCCGGTCCAGGTGCGCGTGATGCGCGAGCGGACGCCACCTCTGCGCGTCATCGCGCCGGGGCGCGTGTACCGCTGCGATTCTGATGTAACTCACACGCCGATGTTCCATCAGGTGGAAGGCTTCATGGTGGATGAAAACGTCAGCTTCGCGGATCTCCGGGGGACACTGACCGATTTTCTGCGTGCGTTCTTCGAGCGCGATGCGGCGGTGCGCTTCAGGCCGTCCTATTTTCCCTTCACCGAGCCATCCGCCGAGGTCGATATCGCGTGCGTGATCTGCGGCGGGGGCGGTTGCCGCGTCTGCAAGCATACCGGCTGGATCGAGATCATGGGTTGCGGAATGATCCATCCGCGGGTATTCGCCAACGTCGGCGTCGACAGCGAGCGCTATACCGGCTTCGCCTTCGGCCTGGGGGTCGAACGCATGGCGATGCTGCGATACGGTGTGAATGATCTGCGGCTGTTCTTCGAGAACGATTTGAGGTTTTTGAGGCAGTTCAACTGACCATGAAATTCAGCGAACAATGGCTGCGTGAATGGGTCGATCCGCCGCTTGATACAAAGGCGCTGGTGGCGCAGTTGACCATGGCGGGGATCGAGGTCGAAGCTGTCGAGCCCGTGGCGGCGGAGTTCAACGGCGTGGTGGTCGGACGGGTTGAGGCCGTGGAGCCGCATCCACAGGCCGATCGCCTGCGCGTCTGCCGTGTCGATGTCGGCGCTGATGCGCCGCTGACCATTGTGTGCGGCGCGGCGAATGTCGCGCCGGGCATGTGCGTGCCGGCGGCGCTGGTCGGTGCGCGTTTGCCGGGAGGGCTCACGATCTCTCGCGCCAAGCTGCGTGGCGTCGAATCCTTCGGCATGCTGTGTTCGGCCAAGGAGCTCGGCCTGGCGGAAACCTCGGAAGGGTTGCTGCCTCTGCCTGCCTGCGCGAAACCCGGTGTGGACGTGCGGGAGCTGCTCGCGCTGGATGATGTTTCGCTCGAGTTGTCGCTGACGCCCAATCGTAGCGACTGTCTTGGGATAGCTGGCATCGCACGCGAAATCGCCGCATTGAACCGTATCGACATGAAGACCGCGCGCGCCGCGGAGGTTCCTGCTGCGATTGATGTTGCGGTGAAGATCGAGGTCGCCACCCCTGAGGCCTGTCCGCGCTATCTGGGGCGGGTGATCCGCGGTATCGATCCTGCGGCCGAAAGTCCGCTGTGGCTGAGGGAGAGATTGCGCCGCAGCGGGTTGCGCAGTCTGGGACCGGTGGTCGACGTCACGAATTACCTGCTGCTTGAGCTGGGCCAGCCGATGCACGCGTTCGATCTTGCCCGCATCGACGGCGGCATACGAGTGCGCCAGGCGGAGAACGGCGAGACGTTTACCTCGCTCGACGGCCAGACGCTGGCCTTGCGCGACGATATGCTGGTGGTTGCGAATCACCAGGGTGTTCTGGCGCTTGCGGGGATCATCGGCGGTGCGCAGAGCGCGGTCAACGCGGAGACGACCTCAATCCTGCTCGAGTGCGCCTTTTTTGCCCCGGCGGCGATCACCGGAAGGGCGCGCCGCCTCGGCCTGCACACCGAGTCCTCGCACCGCTTCGAACGCGGCGTCGACCCAGAATTACAGGCCCAGGCCATGGAGCGCGCCACACAGTTGATCCTCGACATCGCCGGCGGCGAGGCGGGTCCGGTGGTGGCGGCGATGAATGCAGAGTTCCTGCCGTGCCGGTCAGCGGTGATGCTGCGTGCCGCGCGGCTCGAGCGCCTGCTGGGTTACCGGATTCCCGCAGCCGAAGTCCAGGATATCCTGGTCCGGCTGGGCATGCGGGTGGAGGCGGAAGGCGACGGCGTCTGGCAGGTTACCCCGCCATCGTTCCGTTTCGATATCGCCATCGAGGCGGATCTCATCGAAGAACTCGCGCGGGTTCATGGGTATGAACGGCTGCCTTCGCATCGTCCGAGCTCTCGATTGGAGATTCGCGCGCACGATGCGCACCTGGAGCGTGTACGGCGCGGACGCCACCTGCTCGCAGACCGTGGTTATCAGGAAGTCATCACCTATAGCTTCGTCGATGCAGGCATCCAGCGCCTGCTCGATCCCGTGCATGAGTCGCTCGCGCTGGCAAATCCGCTCGCCGCGGATATCGCCGTAATGCGCACCAGCCTGTGGACCGGGCTGATACAGGCCGGTCTCCACAACCTGAAGCGCCAGCAGGCGCGCGTGCGTCTGTTCGAATATGGCCGCAGATACACCGGCGCGCTGCGCAGTGACGACGAATCGGGCGCGCCACTGGAGCAGATCAAGGAAGAGGCTATCTTCGCCGGCATCGCGATCGGCACAGCCTACCCCGAGCAATGGGGCTTGCCAGGGCGGGGCGTGGATTTTTACGATGTCAAGGCAGATGTCGATGCCTTGCTGGAGGATCTCGGCAGAGGCCATGCATGTGGTTTTGAAGCGGCGATGCATCCGGCTCTGCATCCGGGACAGTCGGCGCGTATTCTCGACAGTAGTGCTCGGGAAATCGGCTGGTTGGGCGCCTTGCATCCGGAGACGGCGGATGCCCTTGGTTTTGGACAGTCAGTATTCGTCTTTGAGCTGAATCTGGATACAATTGAATCCCCAAAGGATCCATCCTTCACGGAGCTGTCGAAGTTTCCCTCGGTGCGGCGTGACCTCGCCATCATCGTCGATGAATGTGTGACCGCAGCCGAACTTGACGCCTGCGTGCGCGATTCGGCAGGCAATCTGTTGCAAGGATTGCACCTGTTTGATATCTATCGCGGCAAAGGTGTTGATTCCGGGAAGAAAAGCATTGCGCTGGGCTTGACCTTGCAGGATTTTTCGCGCACTCTTACCGATGTCGAAGTCGACGCCTTGATTGAAGGCGTGCTCAAGCAACTGCATATCAAACTTCGGGCAACATTGAGAGAATAGTTATGGCGCTGACTAAGGCTGATATGGCGGAGCGGCTGTTCGAGGAATTCGGACTCAACAAGCGGGAAGCCAAGGATCTGGTGGA
>JADLET010000069.1 GCA_020845975.1 Gammaproteobacteria bacterium
CCAGATTTCCTCGATGACCCGGATACGCTCGCCGGGAACGAAACCGAGTTCGATGAGCCGGCGGCTGATGGTCGAGTCGGCGACATCGCCGACCGCCGCCGCGTCATCGAGAATGACGCGGTGCACGGTCCCCGTGTCGCCCTTGCGCAGGTCGGCAAGGGAAACGTGAGTCGGAGCGGGTCTGGTCTTCTGGTCCAACGCTGGGGCCCGGCTGGCTGATCCAAATGAGAATAACTCTCATTCTGAGAATAGCGGATCGGAGAGCCGATCGCCAGTGTGGCTTACCGAAGGTCCCCGGGCCGACGGCCACCGGGCTGCACGGGGGGGTGCGCTAGAGCCGACCGGTGCATTCACGCTGGGTTCAGGCGGCCACCCTCACACTTCTGACCCTGAGGTGCCCTGTTTGCACCGCTCCGGGAGGCCCGCCATGGCCCGCACGCACACGATCCGCTTCGCCTCGATCCTCGCCATCCTCGCGCTCGGAACGCTAGGCGGCACGGCTTTCGCCGATCCGCAGGACGGCGCCTGGAGACGTGAGCGCGCCGAGCGCACTGACCGCGCTGACCGCGCTGACCGCTCCAGCCCGCACCGCCGGGACATGGATGCGAGACGGGATGACCGCTGGGCGCGGGACCGGCACGAGGGGCGCGATCGTCCGCGCTGGCGCCGTGATGATTCGCCACGCCCTGGCCGGTACAGCGACTACCGTTATTCCTATGACTACTACCCCTATGACTACAGGTATCGCAGCTACGGCGACGGCTACCGGGGTTACGATGACGGTTATCGCGGCGGTTACCGCACCTACGGTTACCCGCGTTACCGCCGCGACGACGGTCGCGGCGACGATGCCGCGCTGACGATTGCGGGCGGCGTGATCGGTGGCCTGATCGGCAATCACGCGACCTCGCCGGAGAACCGCGCCGCCGGCACGGTGTTCGGCGCCGTCATCGGCGGTGTGCTCGGCCACGCGATCGGTCAGTCGAACAACGACGATCGCCGGCGCCGCTACCGGCGCGACGCGCCTCAGCCCTGGTAGCTGGCTGTCGTCTTGGCGCGCACTTCCTCGGCGCTGACGCCGGGCGCGAGTTCGACCAGCTTGAACGGCACGTGACGGTCGGGACGGCTGAACACCGCCAGGTCGGTGATCAGCATGTCGACACAGTGCGCACCGGTGAGCGGCAGTTCGCAGCGCGGCTTGAATTTCGGCGAACCGTCCTTGGCCGTATGCTCCATCACGACGACGACGCGCTTGACGCCCGCGACCAGATCCATCGCGCCGCCCATGCCCTTGACCATCTTGCCGGGCACCATCCAGTTGGCGAGGTCACCATTCTCACCGACCTCCATCGCCCCGAGGATCGTCAGGTCGATGTGGCCGCCGCGGATCATCGCGAAACTGTCGGCGGAGGAAAAGAACGAGGACATCGGCAGCGTGGTGATGGTCTGCTTGCCGGCATTGATCAGGTCCGGGTCGACCTCGTCCTCATAGGGGAACGGCCCCATGCCGAGCATGCCGTTCTCCGACTGCAGCACCACGTGCATGCCGGCGGGAATGTAATTCGCCACCAGCGTCGGGATGCCGATGCCGAGGTTGACGTAGAAGCCGTCTTTGAGTTCGCGCGCTGCGCGCGCCGCCATCTCTTCTCTGGTCCAGGGCATGGATTCGGGACTCCCCTCAGGACGCCGCGCGCTTGCGCACGGTGCGGTTCTCGATCTGCTTGACGTAGCGCGCACCCTGGAAGATGCGCTGCACGAAGATGCCGGGCGTGTGGATCTGGTCCGGATCGAGTGCGCCGATCGGCACCAGCTCCTCGACCTCGGCGATCACCAGCTTCGCGGCGCTGGCCATCATCGGGTTGAAGTTGCGCGCCGTGCGGCGGTAGATCAGGTTGCCCTCCGCATCGCCCTTCCAGGCCTTGACGATCGCGAGGTCGGCGAAGATGCCCTTCTCGAGCACCCAGGTCTCGCCATCGATGACGCGCGACTCCTTGCCTTCGGCCACCACCGTGCCGGCACCGGTGCGCGTATAGAAGCCCCAGATGCCGGCCCCGCCGGCGCGGATGCGCTCGGCCAGCGTGCCCTGCGGGTTGAACTCGAGTTCCAGCTCACCACTGAGGAACTGGCGCTCGAATTCCTTGTTCTCGCCGACGTAGGAGGAGATCATCTTGCGGATCTGGCGCGTCTTGAGCAGCAGCCCGAGGCCCGCCTCGTCGACGCCGGCGTTGTTCGACACCACCGTCAGGTTCTTGGCTGCCGAATCCCGCAGCGCCAGGATCAGGTTCTCGGGGATGCCGCACAGGCCAAATCCCCCGCTCATCACCGTCATGCCGTCGCGCACCGCGCCCTTGAGCGCAGCAGCGGCATCGGCAAAGACTTTCGGTCCGGTCGGTAACGCCATCCTTCGAACTCCCTCGGGTCAAGGCCCGGGAAAGTATCGCATTGTTTGCACCTCGCCGCCCACCACCCGCAGGTGCAGGGGGCGCGCGCCGAGGCTGTGCACGAGTTCGGCCGGATCGCTGATCTCCCATAACGCCAGGTCGCAGCGCTTGCCGGGCTCGATCGTGCCGCGGTCCGATTCGAGCCCGAGCGCCCGCGCCGCGACCCGCGTGACGCCGTGCAGGCATTCGGCCACGTCCAGTCCGAAATAGTGGGACGCGAGCTGCAGCGCCGTGAGGAGCGAGGTGAGCGGCGAGGAACCCGGGTTGCAGTCCGTCGCCACGGCCAGCGGCACGCCCGAGCGGCGCAGCGCCGCCACCGGTGGGGGCTGTTTCTCATTCAGGAAGTGATAGGCGCCGGGCAGCAGCACGGCAACGCTGCCGGCGCGCGCCAGCGCGGCGACGCCCGCGGCATCGGTGTATTCGAGATGGTCGGCCGACAGCGCGCCAAAACGGGCCGCGAGCGCCGC
>JADLET010000070.1 GCA_020845975.1 Gammaproteobacteria bacterium
CTTTCATATTCTGACGAATCAGATACGACCCGTTGACCATATCCAGCAACTGCGACCACATCTACCCGAGAAATATTCGCCATTACAGGCGCGGGGTTATGGTAATCAGGGTGTTTATCTCACCACGGTAAGCGCTCCACTGATGGATGCCATCGCTGATCTTGTCGGGATGGAGCTGAAGATTCTGATTCGGGGAGATATCCAGTCAGACCTTGTGGCGGAATCCTATAAGTCGCGCGCGGTCGGTCTTGTGGAATGGGAGGAATACCTTCAGCAGAAGGTTGCTACGGATACCAGTATCGTGGATACCGAGAAGCAGGCCTTGATCATGGCGCGCCGAGGGCAGGGCAAGTTCAGGGAAAATGTCAGCCATCTGGAGCGTAAATGCAGGATAACGAAGGTTGATCGACCGGAACATTTGCGGGCAAGTCATATCAAGCCCTGGCGTGACAGTTCAAACCAGGAACGCCTCGATGGCGAGAATGGACTTCTTCTCACGCCTACCATTGACCACCTCTTCGATAGAGGGTTTATTTCGTTTGAGGATAACGGCCGCTTACTGATTTCACCTGTTGCGCATAAGCCATCGTTGGAACGCATGGGGATCGAAACTCAACAGGCGGTCAATGTGGGTGCATTTACAAATCAACAGGCACAGCAGCTCGATTTCCATCGTAATTTTGTATTCTTGGAGTCGAGGAATCGCTAATCGACCAGGATAGCTTGCCCGACCCGGATGAAACATAAATGGGGTCAGAACAAATTCTCGCTTATATTTAGGAGAATCTGTGATCCGATCCAAATTAGTAAATTAGTTGTACTATCTGCGGGCAGGACGCATGGCAGCCTTCCGCGTGTCACGGCGGCGCCTCGTTAAAATGACGCCGATAATCGACGGCAAAATCCTTCGGGCGATCCGCCTCGTAACTCCAGTAAGCCGCGATTGTTCGAATTGTCGGCATGTCAACATGCCCGCAGTCGAGCATCAGCTTTAGCAGTTCCATGGTCTTCAAGGTCTTGACGCCAAAGATCCTGCCGAGCTCGCGCATATCTGCATCGTCTGTGACGACCGGAATTTCGAGCACGTATCCGTAGCTAAGATGTACGACATCGAGCCTAGACGGACCAGGTAACAAATTCTGTACATGGTCCCACATGAATTCGTATGCAGTTATTCGTGCGGTCTTTTCTTTCCTTGAAACGGTGAGTCTCTTGAGACGATTGTCACGGTACTCTGGCTCATTCACCCAGGAAAACTTGGTCTGAAGGCGCGGGCTCCTGGCGTACTCGTCCTCAAGTTCCGAAAGCACGTAAAGGCAATGTTGATTCTCTCCGAATTCCACGAACAACAGCGGGCGGATACTTTTCGCGAGCCGGAAATAGCTATTCGAGTCCAGAAGGATCTTAGATTGCGCCATCGGTTGTTATCCGTGTACCGATTCGGCGTGGCGATGTGGATGGCGCATTTCCCTTGCCCCATATTGTTCAGATCAATGCCGCATGCAGTGTTTTGGCATCCAGTAGTGAGGTATCGAGCACAGATTGAACATAGCCTGCGCCTTTTGCGTTCTGTCCAAGGTATTGTTTGAGTGCTGAAAAGAACGGGCTGTCGAACTGTTGTTCCACCGTCTCTAAGTATCTGGCCGGCTCCGGCTTGACGCCGTCGAACAGTGATTCACTTACAGTGAAATAGACCTTGCTCAAATTCTTGGCAGCGCCAAAGATGGCATTGCCTAAAGTGAGTTCACGCAACCCGTGCTGTTTCGCGTACTTGTTGACTTCAAAGTAAACGGTGATGGGTGAAATGACGTGTGTTTCGGCTATCTCCTTCACCCGATTCATTTGAGTGCCCTTGTTGCCTGTTGCTGCAAGTACCTGATAGGCTTGCGCCGCAAGTGTTTCGGGAAACAGCAATGCGGCGGCAAAGGTGTCGGCGAGATCCTCGGCTTCGTCGCCGCGCAACGATGGGGCGTGGATATGGCCCAGCTCATGCGCCATCCAGAACTTGAAGTCGTGTATCTCGCTGTCGAGGTTCAGGTACACCCACGTCGTCAGTGAATCCGGGAGATATATATGCAGCGCATTCTCGTGCCGGTCCTTCTTGCCCCATAAGACCGGAATCAGTACTGCTTGTAACTCGCGGAACTTCTTGATGAGGTGGTGGAAGTCGAGTCTGTCAGACTGCGCGACGCCGATTTCTTGCCGAATCTTTGCGGCGACTTTTTGTACAGCGCTGTATTCGCACGATGGCTGCTTCAGCGTCGCGGGTCGTATCAGTTCGTCAAATGGCAAGAATTGGGCAAGTGGACGCAACAATCTGCCCATTTCCATGGCCCGGTCGATATGCTGCGCAGTAGTTTTGTGTGCTCCATGCTTACGAAACGCAACAACCGGTTCTCGCGCGTCGTCGGTACGTGAAACCAGCTGGTCGAATTTGAGGCCAAGAAGAAGTGCGAGCTTGAGAAGTTTGTCCGGGCGTGGAATGCTTTCGCCGTTGAGCCACTTGGATACCGCTTCACGGGATACATCGAGATTCTTGGCGAGGCGGGCGGGGTTGAGTCCTGCCTCATCCATGCCGCGTTTTAAGATATCAAGATTTAAGCTCTTGGACATGCAGGCTGGAGTCTAGGCGAGGTGTCAACTGATGTCAACAAATGATTTGAGAATTGGTTCCGCTTCCCTACTGAAGTTAAAATATCTCCGCCCGTTGGTTTACGTTCACGCTATAACCTAAAATAACGGACCTACCTGTTTTAGGTTCAACCAATGCGCCGTCCTACGCCGGAACGTACGTCGAGGTTACCACCGCAGGCGAGCGGTTCAGTGCATTCATAAACCGGATCAGAGCGGTATTATTGATCCCTCTCTAATCTGATATTTCTCAGATGCGCGTACCCCGGCAGCGTTTGCAGACGCGTATCGGTCAATGCCCCGCCCGCAGTGAAGTGATACATGCTCTGCAGCACTTGACCTTTCATCCCCAGCACATCATGCGCGGCATCGTCGAAATAACAGCCGATGCCGGTGCCACGCACACCGGCTGCTTCGGCCTCCAGGTAGAGCATCTGGCCTAGGATTCCGGCCTCCCAGAATAACTGGCGGTAAATCCATGGCCACTGCTCCAGGCTGCTCTGGTATTCGGCCAGCATGCCGAGGCTGAAGGCGCCGTCGGCGGCGATGTCCTGATGGCACGATACGGCGCGCGCGGCGTCGCGCGTGTCTGTGCTGATGAGCCGGTACAGTTTGAAATGGGCGGGGCAGCCGGCCACGTCGAGCCATTCGAACTTGGGGGAGAATTCCGTGCGTGCGGTGGCTTCGATGGTGTCGTTGCGCAGGAAGACATAGAGCCCGGGTTCGAGCCCTTCCACCCGATGGACAAACAGCAGCAGATGAATGCGGGGCGGCCACGCGATGGCGTCCCAGGGTGCAGTGCCGGGGCGCGGCAGGGTCAAGTCCAGCATGCGGTAGAAGGCGGCGGCGGTAATGGAGGTAACGCCGTCGAATTCCTGCGCGCTGCGGCGCTGTTTTATGATCTCGGTGGCACTCTGTTGGCAGGGGCTGGCGATGGGCTCGGGCAATGCGGGCGGCTGCCAGATTGTTTCCTGTGTGTGCGGTTTGGTGCAGGCGGCGGCTGCTTCGTCGATGATCGCCCATTCGTATTTATGATCACGCGACAGTCGATTGGCCTGGCCGCGCCAGTGTCCTTCGTGTGTGGCGCGGATGAGCGCATTGGGCGCAGGTTCGTCGTTGTTTGAGTTGGGCTGGGTAGTCACCTGCAGGATGAGGTCCGAATGTTCCCGTTCCACGTCGTTGAAGTCTTGTGCGCGGTCGGTACCGAGGAGGGCGCCGATCTCCGCGTCGCCCCAGGCGCCGAGCAGATGCGCCTGCCAGCCGAGCGCGGCCGCGGCGTAACGCACGGCCGCGATGGCGTGGCCCGCGTCGTGCTGGCAATAGCGATAGGCGCGTTCGCCGTATTTCCATGCCTCGCGCCAATGGATCGAGGTCAATCCGATCAGGAAGGCGCCGGGCGGCAGCAAGGATTCGGTGCTGTGGGCCGGTGCGGCGAATTCGCAGCGGTGTTCAAGCACGTGGTCGCGGCTCACGTAGTGGTGCACGCCGTTGGCGACGCCGGGGCAGTGTTCGATCACCACATAGGCTTCGGTGGGATGGAGGTTGCCGCTGGAGGGGTTGCAGCGCAGCGCCCAGCGTGAACCTTTGAATTCTTTCCAGGCGGAGAGTCCGAATGAGAGTTCGAGCAGGGCGGCGAGGGTGTGCAGACTCAGGGCCTGCGGCGCGATCCGCCCCGGCGTGTAGAGATCCGCATAACGCGGCTGCGGCCCCTCGGCCAGCAAGGGCAACTCCAGCGCGGGACTGCCCGCAAAGGTGCGGAACGGGTCCGGCTGGTTCGCCCAGTCGAGCCCGTCCGGCCCCGCGGCATAACGGCGGAAATGGTGCTTGGTGCGCTGGTGGTAGGCTAGTACGGTATCGAGCGCTTTGTTCATGGGGGCAGGGGCGTTGGCGTGGTGTTCGTGGTCGATTGAATAGCCAATGATACTATGCGAAAACCCGGGGCAGATTTACTATTCAGCACAAGAAACGTGAATGGGCGAATCGTTGTCGAAATCGGGCAAACAGCCCGACCCGGAGGAGATGGCGCGGGAGATTGTTGATGATCTGGAGGTTGCGCCGGGGCAGTTTTGGGATATTGCGACAATCTGTCTGGGGCAAGACGTTTAGCTAATATTGATGGGATACCTATTACATTGTAATCAGTTATGGTGAATCCATCGTATGGCGTTTTCGGGTAATTTTATGTCGCGACACAATCAGCGTTTGAGCGATGACTATATGCGAGTGTTCGAAGCGCTGAATGATTTTCGGCGTGTTTGACCAAGGAGGGTACAAATGGCTGATATTGCGATTTACGAAGGACCTGGCGGGGTCATTGAAGTACTGCTAGAGGGTGAAACGGTGTGGCTCGGTCTTATGCAGATTGCCGAGCTGTTCGGACGCGACAAGTCAGTGATTTCCAGGCACTTGAGGAACGTTTTCAGGGAAGGTGACTTGGAGCGGGATGCAGTTGTTGCAAATTTTGCAACAACTGCCGCAGACGGAAAGGCCTACCAGGTCGATCACTATAACCTGGACGCCATCATTTCAGTTGGTTATCGGGTAAATTCCCGGCAGGGCACCCGGTTTCGCCAATGGGCCAGCCAGATCCTGAAGGAACACCTGACCCGAGGTTACACCCTTAACCAGCAGCGCTTCGAGCAGAACGCCCGGGAGCTGGAGGCGGCGTTGTCGCTGGTGCGCAAGGCCGCGGCGGGCGAGGCGCTGACCACGGATCAGGGTCGGGGGCTGGTGGATGTCATCGCCCGCTATACCCAGACCTTCCTGCTGCTGCAGCGCTACGATGAAGGGCTGCTGGTCGAGCCCAAGGGTGTTCCCGGCGGTGCGTTGCCGCCCGTAGGCGAGGCTCGAACTGAAATTATTCGACTCAAGCGCGATCTGATGGGTCGCGGCGAGGCAACCGATTTGTTCGGGCGCGAGCGGGAAGACGGCTTGAGCGCGGTGCTGGGCAACCTGGAGCAGAGCGTATTCGGCGAACCCGCCTATCCCACGATCGAATCGAAGGCGGCGCACCTGCTCTATTTCGTCATCAAGAACCATCCGTTCTCGGATGGAAACAAGCGCATCGGTTCCTTTCTGTTCGTGGACTTCCTCAACCGTAATGGAAGGCTGTTCGAAAACGGCGAGCCGGTGATCAACGACATAGGCCTTGCGGCGCTTGCCCTGCTGGTGGCCGAGTCCGATCCCAAGGCCAAGGATATATTGATCCGGCTCATCATGAATATGCTGGCCGGGGTCAAGGCATGAGCTGTTTTTTTGCGTAAACGGGGAAAGTCCGGTTGCCTGTCTCCGGGTTGATTCGGAGGTTTTGGCCGGTGTAACAGGGGATTGAAGACTTGATGTCGCAAAATGCGACTTCAAAAGATCAATGGTATTCGGTTGTCAGCCGATCCGTTGGTTCGACAGGAAGAAGGTAAGGTACTGGGTACCGTCGATGCGCCGTCGTGATCATTATTACGTCTATGTCGTGAAGCTTTCGGATGACGTCCTGTACGAGCCGAAGTTCATGCGATCTAACCCTGATTACGAGGACGGCAAGCCCTGCGTCTACGTCGGCATGACGGGGCTCGACCCCGACATACGCTTCGACAAGCACAAGGCCGGCATCCAGTCGAACCGTTTCGTGCGGGAGTACGGTTTGAGATTGATGCCCGAACTCTACGATGCCTACAACCCGATGCCCTACGAGGGCGCGCGCGAGATGGAGGTGGAGCTTGCGATCGGCCTGCGCGAAGCGGGGTATGGGGTGTGGCAGGCGTGAGTTTTTGGCGGATAGGGGATATGTGGCAGGTAGGGGACAGACTCGGTTGGACAGGGGACAGACTTAAGTCTGTCCCCGAAGTTTCCTGGCGGAATCCGGGATGGCGGTTGGGGTTCCCCGGATGTCGGTGCTTCGCACCTTTATCCGGGCTACGGGTGTGTTGCGGGCGCGTGGGGTGCTGTGGTCAGGGGACAGATTTGAAATCTGTCCCCGGGAGTTGAGGTTTCATCGTAGCCCGGATGGAGCGTCGCGGAATCCGGGATGGCGGTTGGAATTCCCCGGATGCCGGTGCTGCGCACCATTATCCGGGCTACGGGTGTGTTGCGCGCGCGCGGGGTGCTGTGGTCAGGGGACAGATTTGAAATCTGTTCTCGAGAGTTGGCGAGGTTTCATCGTAGCCTGGATGGAGCGTAGCGGAATCCGGGGATGGCGGTTGGGAATTCCCCGGATGCCGGTGCTGCGCACCTTTATCCGGGCTACGGGTGTGTTGTGGACGTACACGGCGAAGGCTATAGTCTTGGGCAGGTTGGGTGACACCCGTTGGAGGTTTTGCATGATCATGAAGCGGATTGCGTGTTTGCTGTTGCTGGTGATGGTGTGGCCGGCGCAGGCGGTTGACCGGGAGGATCGGGAGCTCGCCGAGGCGCGCGCGGTGTTTCTGAAAGGGGTGGACGGGGACAAGCGTGCGGTGCGGGATGCGGTCCAGCGGTTCAAGTCCCTGAGCCGGGCGCATGCGGATGAGCCGGTGTATCAGGCGTATCTCGGCGCGTCCATGACGCTGCAGGGGCGCGATGCGCCCAACAACATCGAGAAGGGACGCATCACCGAGGAGGGACTGGGCGTGCTCGACCGCGCGCTGGCCGCGCAGTTGGCGAAGCCGGATCCGGGCTCGGTGCACACCCTCGACACGATGCTGGTGGCGGCGAACACCAACATTCATCTGCCGGCCTTCTTTAATCGCTACCAGCAGGGCCGGGAGCTGTTGCAGAAGATTATTGCCCACTCCGATTTCGATGCGATGGCTCCGGGCTACAAGGCGGCGGTCTATGTGGCCCAGGCGCTGGTGTCCCACGGCGACGCCGACGACGCGGCCTACCGCCGCTATCTGGAGCTGACCGTCAGCACCGACCCCGAGGGCCGCGACGGTGAGTTCGCCAGCAAGCGGCTGCAGGAGTTGGGGGATATCGAATAGTAAGGGGACAGATTTAACGGGGAGCAATGGGGACAGACTTAAGTCTGTCCCCGATTTACTCGCAGCTTATTTGTACTTCCGGAACTGCCCCACCACCACTCCGAAGATTTCCAGCGTGCCCTGCGGGCGGATGACGGGGTAGGCCTTGTTTTCCGGCTTCAGCACGTACTTTCCCTTTTCCTGGGCGAGGCGCTTCAGCGTGAATTCGTTGTCGACGATGGCGACGACGAGTTCGCCGACCTTCGCGTTCTGGCGCTTCTCGACGACAACAATGTCGTCCGAGTGGATGCCGGCGTCGATCATCGAATCTCCCCGGACGCGGACCAGCACCGTCGTCGACGGATTCTTCACCAGAAATTCGTCGATGGTGAGGTTGTTCGAGCCGGTGTCCGCGGCCGGGCTCGGCAGGCCGGCCGGCACGCTCTCGGCGAGCGGCCGCTCGAAGAAGCGTGCGCCGGGTTTGAGCCGCTGGCCGGGCGCGCTCTCGAGATAGCCTTCGCCCTTGAGGCGCATCACCAGCCCCGCGACCGAGGCCTTCGAGCTCATGCCGATCAGTTCGCCGATGGCCGCGTAGGAGGGCAGCACCCGGTGGCGGGCGTAGTAATCCTGCAGCGTGGCGAGATGTTGCGCGTCGTTTGACATGCACACTATGCTAGCGAGCGAACGATCGTTCGTCAAGGAGGCGTGGCATGGATGCCAGGAAGACCGACAAGGGTGGTTTGACGCTTGCTGTAGAACATATTTTGGATGTGATTCTGTTTATTCGTGGCCAGAAGGTCATTTTGGATAAAGATCTGGGGTCTAGGCAAAAAGAGAATCTCCGTTTATTTCGTCATCCCCGCGCAGGCGGTCCCGGAAATGAGAGATATGTATGGGTGTACAGGACAGATTTATAAATCTGTCCCCAACCCTTTGGGCTGCTCCCGATCCTCCGTAGCAGAGGGCAGATTTATCGGGGAGTAGCGAGTCAAGGGACACATTTAAGTCTGTCCCCGATTATCTCGAGGAGGCCGCAGCCGCCACCACGCGGCGAGGGCGCTGCCGATGATGGAGTGGAAGCTGGCCGAGATGGCCGAGGGCACCGGGGCCAGCGCCAGTTCGGGGAAGCTGGTGCGGGCCAGTACGGCGCCGAGGCCGGAGTTCTGCATGCCGACCTCGATGGCGACGGTGCGGCTGGCGAGTTCGGACAGTTTCAGCAGCCGGGCCAGCAGATAGCCGAGGCCGAAGCCGCCGAGGTGCAGCAGGGCGACGGCGCTGAACAGGACCAGCACGGAGTCGCGCACGGTGCCGGCGTTGGCGCCGATGATGCTGGCGCAGATCAGGGTGATGAAGATTACCGACACCAGCGGCGCCACCGGCAGCACGAAGTTCACCACGCGCGGCGCGTAGCGATTGAGCAGCACGCCGAGCGTGACGGGCACCACGACCACCTGCAGGGTATTGACGAACAGGCTCCACGCGCTGACCTCGACATACGCGCCGGCCAGCCACTTGGTCAGCAGCGGCGTCATCACCACGGCGGCGAAGGTGGAACACATCGTCATCAGCACCGACAGCGCGACGTCCGCGCGCGCAATGTAGCTGACGACATTGGAGGCCGTGCCGCCCGGGCAGCAGGCAACCAGGATCAGGCCGACGGCGAGCGCGGGCTCCAGCGCCATCCCCTTCGCGATGCCCCAGCCGAGGAACGGCATGATCAGGAACTGCGCGACGACGCCGATCACCACCTGGCGCGGCAGGCGCGCGACGCGGCGGAAGTCGTCGACGCTCAGCGTGAGTCCCATGCCGATCATGATCACGGCCAGGCCCCAGACGATCATCGTTGAGTTGAACCAGGTGAACCACGCCGGAAAATACAGCGCGAGCCCGCTGCAGGTCACGACCCAGAGCGGGAACAGATTGGCGAGACGGTTGAGCAGGGTAGCCATGGGTGGGCGTGAGCGCTTCGGGTGATGGGAATCGGGATTTTTGTCGGGCATTATATTGGGGCGGTGGCGGACTTGTCTCGCGAAGCTTGCGCGATGACGCCGTTCCGGATGCCGGTTGATGACTGCCTGGAATGGCCAAGGAGGCCGTGATGTCGCATCACCCTTACTATCCGATCGTCTATGTGCGCGGCTACGCCATGACCCAGGGCGAGGTCGAGGACACGGTCGCCGATCCCTACATGGGCTTCAACCTCGGCAGCACCAAGCTGCGCCAGCGCTGGACCGGCGATCTCCAGCGCCATATCTTCGAATCGCCGCTGATTCGCCTGATGAAGGACTACGGGTATACGGATGCCTACTCCGACGGCGTGGAGCTGAGCGGCGATCCGCCGATCCCCTGGAAGACGATCTGGGTGTACCGCTATTACGAGCAGGTGTCGCGCGACCTGGGCGACGGGACGCGGCCGGAGATCGAGGTCTTCGCCGAGGGGCTGGGCGATTTCCTGCGCGACATGCGCGAGCGCATCTGCGGTGCCGACGCGCAGGCGCGGCGGGAGTTCCGCGTCTATCTGGTGGCCCATTCGATGGGCGGGCTGGTGGTGCGCTGCTGGCTGCAGAACACCCGGGTCGGTGAGCAGGATCCGGTCGCGGTCGAAAAGATATTCACCTATGCGACGCCGCACGGCGGCATCGACGTGCGTCTGCTCGGCAACATCCCGCGCTTCGTGCAGGTCAACAACACGGAGAACTTCAGCGAGACGCGCATGCGCGAGTACCTGAAGATCACGGCCAGCGAACCCGTACACAGCCTCGATGGCAAGTTCGATCCCGGCCGCTTTTTCTCGCTGGTCGGGACCAATGAGCGTGATTACACGGCGGCCTATGGATTGTCGCGGCTGGCGGTCGGGCCGATGAGCGACGGCCTGGTGCTGATCAGGAACGCCTATGTGAAGGATGGTCCGCGCGCCTTCGTGCATCGCGGCCATTCCGGCCATTTCGGCATCGTGAATTCCGAGGAGGGCTACCAGAACCTGCGGCGGTTTTTATTCGGGGATGTGGCGGTGTACGGCGTGCTGCAGGTGAAGGATTTCACGCTGCCGCCGAAGATCGAGACCGCGAAGCGCAAGGGCAAGAAAGTGCGCGCATCGTATCACGTAGAGGTGATCGTGCGCGTGCGGGATTTCCGCTGGGACCTGCACCGGCGCACGCATGACGAGGCCTCGGCGATCTTCGCGAAATACGACGAGGTGGTGGGGGACAAGAAGGGGCTGACGCTGTTCAGCACCTACCTCTCCGAGGCGCTGATCCACAAGAACAGCCACTACATGGGTTTCTCGGTGGACCTGCGCGTGCTGGTGCCCGAGTATGTCGTCGGGGACGATCACTTCTTCGATGATCACTACGACGGCGCCTATCTGTTCCGCGACAAGCTGAATCTGCTCATGGACTGGGACAAGGCAGGCGCGGCCCGCGTCAAGTACGGCTGGGACAACGAGTCCGGCGCCAATCGCGCCGGCCGCGTGGCCGCGGTCAACACCCGCGACGGCGAGTGGCATTGCGAGATACCGGTCCGGAATACCGCCCGCCCAGGTATTGATGCCGTGCTGACGCTGCGGATGGCGCGGGAGGCTGATCAAGCCGGGGGGATGGACTTAAGTCCGTCCTCGACCTAACGATACCGGGGCGGCAGCTAAGGGGACGGATTTGAAATCCGTCCCCGGTCTACTTAGGGGACAGACTTCCAGTCTGTCCCCTTGCCGTGAAAGTTTGGCGGCTGATACGGATAGCCGAGCGGATGCAATCGGACTTACAATCGGCCTTTGAACGGGCAGTACAGTGAATAAACCGGAAATCTTGCGCGGCAAGGTCTCGATCAATCTACGGAGAGGGAAGCGATCATGATGAAATGGCTTGTGGCCGGTCTGGCCGTGTGTGTGCTCACGGCGTGCTCCGGTATCCGGACGACGGACGATAACTACTCCGCGCATGCCGAGAATTTCAATATCCTGTTTCTGCAGATCCCGGGTGGCGATACGCAGCAGCGCGCGATGGAACTGGTGCCGGAGGGGAGTGACGTGATCACGATGACCTCCACGCCCAAGGATCCGTCGTCACTGATCGGCTTCATCAACCGGCTGATTGGCATCGACATCACCTTCGTCAACGGGTCGACGAAGAAAGAGTAGCGTGTATTAATGATGTACGGGGACAGACTTCCAGTCTGTCCCCGTATTCAACCGGGAACACGATGCCTCAGGATACGTATGTCTGCTGGAAATGCGGCGCGGCGCAGCAGGATCTGCTGCTGCCGCTGGCGCGCCTCGCCGAGTGCCCGTCCTGCCGCGCGCAACTGCATGTGTGTCGCATGTGCCGGTTTTACGATACCCGCTGCGCCAATCAATGCCGCGAACCGGTGGCGGACACCGTCGCCGACAAGGAGCGCGCCAATTTCTGCGGCTATTTCCAGATCAGACCGGACGCCTTCGCCCCGAAGTCGGGCAAGATCGAGGAATCGCACCGTCAGCTGGAAGCACTGTTCGGCAGCGCCGGCTCACCCGCGTCGGAACCCCGAAGCCCGGAAGACGCCGCGCGTGACAAACTGGATGAATTGTTCAGGAAATAAGCTTGAAAAAGGGAGCAGATTTGAAATCTGCCCCCATTGCTTCACTTTTCATATGGGGACGGACTTAAGTCCGTCCCCTGTCTGAGATCCGGAGGATGCATCAAATGAAACGCGTGTATGTCTGGCCGGCCGTGCTAGGGTCGTTGATGATGGCGGGTTCATGCGGGGCGGCGGGGCTGGATGGCCGGTACGCCGCGCTTGAAGAACCCTCGGTGACGCTCACGCTGAGCGAATCGCCCACGGGCGAGGTCAGCGGTTCGTTCGGAGAAGGCGTGTCGGTCATGCCGCTGTCGGCGCAGCGCAACGGCGCGGGGTTCACCGGCATGGCCGGGCAGGGCGCCAATAGCGTGCCGCTGACCGCGGTCATGCAGGGCGATGCGCTGATTCTCGAGATAGGCGCGGACGGCGTGGGCGACCGGCTGACGTTCCGCCGCGTGATCGATGAAGCATCCGATGCGGAGGGATCCGCGTCACAAGGTGCCTCGGCACCGGTCGAGGCGGGCGAGCGCAACGTTCTGATCAACGGCATGAGACTGGGCGGCGACGATCTCGCCCGGCTCGAGGCCGCCTATCATATCCGTATCGACAATGCCGACTATTGGTACGACAAGGTGCTCGGCGCCTGGGGTGTGCGGGGTGGACCGACGCTGGGATTCATCGCCCCAGGGCTCGATCTCGGCGGACCCCTGCAGTCGGATGCGTCGGACGGCGAGACGCAGATCTTCGTCAACGGCCGCGAACTGCATCTCTATGATGCGCTGGCCTTGCAACGCATCACCGGTCCGATCATGCCCGGCCGCTACTTCATCACGGCGCAGGGGCTGGCCGGATACGAAGGCGGCGCGCCGCTGTGGAACCTGGCGCAGCTCGCCGCCCAGTCACAGGGCGGTGGCAGCAATACCTGGCAGTCGCGCATACTCGGGTCGAGCGGCTTCTCCGATGGCGCCACCAGCGCTGTTTTCCTCCCCAACGGCGGCATCGTCAGCACCGGCGAGTGATCCGCCACGACCGCCAACGTCAATGCAATGACGTTGGGGACAGATTTATTTTCCGATGTATTTTTCCACGGTGAGAATGGGGACAGTTTTGAAATCGTCCCCTACGCTATTTAGGTAATGGGATGGATTTAAATAAATCTGTCCCCGAAATGGCGGTATCCGTCTCCCATCCCCCTCAGGGATTATTCTTCGAGCAAGTGGTGCTGGACAATCACGGCGGTGTTGCGGGGGCGGATAGGCAGGCCGCGCGCTTCGACATGGGCGCGCGTTATGGCGGCGCCATAGAACAGGATCAATGATGAGTAATAGACCCACAGCAAAAGCAGCACCAGCGAGCCCGCCGCGCCATAGGTGGATGCGGTGGCGCTGTTGGCCAGATAGAGCGCGATCAGGTAGCGGCCGGCCGAGAACAGCAGGGCTGTGATGAAGGCCCCGGGCAACACATCGCGCCACGACAGAATGACATCGGGAAGGATCCTGAAAATCGCGGCGAACAACAGCGTAATAATCATCAGTGATACGCAGATTTCCAGCAGTGTCACGAGCTCGGCGGGCACCGGCAGCCACTGTGAGGAATACGCCACGATGACCTGCAGCGCGACGCTCAGCAGCAGCGAGACCAGCAGTACGAAGCCGATGGCGAGTACGATGGTCAGCGACAGCACGCGCGCCTTGATCAGCAGCCACAGACTGCTGCGCGACGGCCGCGGCACGACCTGCCAGATCCTGTTCAGCGATTGCTGCATCTGGGCGAAGACGGTTGTGGCTCCGATGATGATCGCGCATGCGCCGAGCAGTGTGGGCCAGATGCCACTGCGGTCGATTCGTGAGTTGGCCACTGCCGTATTGATCACTTCTGCGGCTTCGGATCCCAGCACTGTTTGCAACTGTGCCATCAATTCGCCTTGAGCGGCGCGTTCCCCGAGCACGAGCCCGACCATTGTCACGACCATGATCATGATCGGCGCCAGCGAAAAAAGCGTATAAAAGCTTAGCCCCGCCGCCTGGGTGGCGGCCCGGCTGTCGCTCCAGTTCCGCCCCGCGGCGATCAGGATACGCATCCATATCTGCACCGGGGCCGGCAGGGCCTCAAATAATCGTGCAAACATAGTTCAGGTTGCAATCGACAGTACAAGGCTCACACTGCATTGTAAATCTTTCAGCTTCCATATTCACGGTGTAGTTGTGATGGATTTCGAGCCAACGAGGATAAGGTGGCAGGAACAGATACAATGAAATCTATCCCCGAAATGGCGAGAACGAAGAACTTGGTTCCAAGGGAGACTTGACAGTTTCAGGGGACGGGCTTAAGTCTATCCCCATAAAATACACTACAGGAAGCGGACAGATTTAAGATACGTCAGCGAGGGGGCGCAAACGACAGGCCATGGCGAAAGACAACGACAAGCTGGACCGACTGGTGGGCGAGGCGCGCAAGGCGCGGGATCAGCGCGAGCTGGGGTACCGCGAGCAGGCGCTGAAGATGTATCCGCATGTCTGCGGCCGTTGCGGACGCGCGTTCGAAGGCAAGGGCCTGAGCGAGCTGACGGTGCACCACCGCGACCACAATCACGACAACAATCCCCCGAACGGTAGCAACTGGGAGTTGCTGTGCCTGTACTGCCACGACAATGAACATCAGCGCGAGCTCGAGGCGCAGCGGGGAAATACGTCCACCGGTGGCGCAAAGGGCGCCAGCGCGACATTCAATCCCTTCGCCGACCTCAAGGCCAGGCTGGGCAAGCAGTCAAAAGAGGATTGAGGCCGGGAAAAGCGGGGGGGCCGTTTTCCCGGTGCCCGGATAGCGGCGTGCGATGCGCGGACAGCCGGGGCGTCGGGCAGATTGTTCTGGCGAAGTGTTCAGTCGTTCTCGTGGCTGAGCTCGACCTTCGCGTCAGCCTTTGCGGAATCGAATGCCTGCCTGGCCGCCTTCTGGCATTGATCCTTGGCATCACCTTCTCGGGCATTGCACTGCTCCTTGGCCACGGAGTAGTCCGCCTCCGCCTTGGTGATGAGGACTTCGTAATTCGCCTTTGGACCTGGATTCCTTTGCGCATCAAGTGCTGTCTCGGCGATATTCTTTCTTCCCTTCACATCGGCGAGGCATATGTCTCTGGGATTGCCGGCGAGTTTATCGCACATTTCCTTGCCAGTCTTGTAATCGGCGGAGATGCGATCCTTTTCCGATTTATACTTCTCATTCGAAATCGCTCCCGACGAAGCCGAAGCAGAGAATGCGATGGCGAAAGAGCACAGGATCGCGGCAGTATTGAGAGTTTTCATTCTGTTTCTCCTTGTTGTGAGTTGCTGATAAGAAATTTGCAGATGTAAGTTCCCGGCAATCATTGCACTCTAGCCGAGACAGCCGGTGATGTAATTGAAATACCTGAATCCAGGTTGGATGGGGCGGTGCGAGTATATCCTGGGGTAGAGAAGTCTCTGGTCATGACGATGAGATTGAGAAAAATAAATTACAGTTATTCATCTCCCGTCTAATCTCGACCATGAGATCACGACGTCATGGGAGGACAGAGGTCGGGTATTGGCGTGATCTAGGAGGAGTTATGCTGGGCTGGTCTGTTACTTTCCTGATCATAGCGCTTGTTGCGGGTCTGCTGGGTTTTGTTGGAATTTCCGGCATCGCGGCCAGCATCGCCAAGGTACTGTTTCTGATTTTCCTTGTCATGTTCATCATATCGCTAATCGTGGGCCGAAGACGGCCTCTGGTCTAGCGGTCTGAAGTTCGAACATAAGGCACGGATGTCCCGGGTCTCCGGGCGGGAATAGGAGAGCGCTCGGTTGGTGTATTTACCTTCAAAGAGTGGCATTACGGCTGGAATTGGTTAGTCCTATGGATGTGGAGTGTAGGATGCTGTAACAGAGACGATTAAACACAATGGCTTCATTACTGCATAGTGGCAGATAAGTATCGGCGATGAACGTTTTCATACAAATGGAAAATGTGTTGAGGAGAACATCATGCTTACAAATAACTTTACATACATTGTGGTATTGATGGCGGCGTTAGGTTTGGGAGCCACGGGATGCGATTATAACGATGGTCCGGTTGAGGAGGCGGGCGAGGAGCTGGACCAGACCGTGGATAAGACCGGCGACAAAATGGATGAGGCCGGAGAAGAGATAAAGGAAACCGTGGAGTAGTGACAGACTCCGCAGTCGCACCAGCCCAGCCTGCTTGTCATGGGTGAGCGGCATCCATTGGTCTCGCTCACGGGCATGGCCGGGGGCCATGTATGTGACCCTTTTAGCGGTACGATCATCATGACGGCGGGTATGAGCGGATTTTCGTTTTATCCCAACGTCATTCGCGCCAGGATTGTGGGCGGATTCTCCGGGGTGGAAAACGGATCGCCTTATCGGTCATTTTGCGGTAACGTAATAATTGCATTTCCGAACCGCCTACAATTCGGCAAATATCCCGATGGGATTCTTACGCAAGCCGGTGTGGATTCTGACTGGGAGCGTGGCGCTGATGCTGCTGGTGGCGTTTGGCCTGCTTTTCTACAGCTCATGGCGGCATGACAGGGAGCTCGAGCCGATCGAGCGGCACCTGGCACACCTCGCCGAAATTCAGGGAATCGATGAAGCATTGCGCAGCCTGATCGTGGAGTACGTGGTGGTCTCACCCGCCCCCATAGACGCCTCCAGGGTAAGCGCGATTAATGACAAGCTGAACGATCTTTTGACCTTTGACAAAAGCCTGTATCCAGAGACCAACGGTAATCTCGCGATGGTGATACAGAGGCTGAAGCCGTTCGGAGAAGGCGAAGGGCACAACAACTTGTCGGGGTTGCTCATGGAGGCCTTGCAGACCATTCGCAAGATCATGCGGGAAGAGCTCGCCGCGCATAAATATCGGATCGAGCAGAAGAGGAAGCTCGCCCAGATAGACCGATACATTGCCCTGGGGCTTCTCGTCGGCCTGCTCATCATAGCGTTTCCGCTCGCGATACTGGTGCGCCGACGCGTCACGACACCGATCGAGACCATGGACTTCCTGATGTCGATGATGACCAGGCAGACTTATGTATCCGCCTGTGTCGATGTGTTCGACCCCATGCTCCAGCCGCTGTTCAGGAACTATAATCACATGGTGAATCAGCTCGTGTTCCTGGAGCAGGAGCACCGGAATCGGGAGGAATTGCTGTCCGGATCCGTCCGTCGCGCGACACGCATACTCATTCAACAGCAGCGTCGTGTCGCGCAGGCTGAGCGTCTGGGCGCAGTCGGCGAGATCGCCGCCAGCGTTGCCCATGAGTTGCGTAATCCGCTCACAACCGTGCATATGGCGCTGCAAAATCTCCGCCAGGAGATTGCGGTGCCGGAGCACGTAGACCGGATAAATCTGGTAATCAACGAGATAAAGCGCATGAGCCTCCAGTTGAACGTCCTGCTCGATAGCGCAAAACAGATGCCCGAACCCATGGTCCAGGTCAATGTCTCGGCGATGCTAAAAGAGCTCACCACGCTGATCCGGTATCAGATCAGCGAGGAAGTCACGATCACGATCGATGCCCCCGACGATTTGGTCTGTTCGATGCCGGAGATGCAGATTCACCAATGTATGTTCAATCTGATTATCAACGCGTGCCAGCAGCTGGGAGAAGGGCCGGGTCTTATCCGGATCGAGGCCGGACTGTTCGGGCATCAGCTGCGGCTCGTGATCGATGACGATGGCCCAGGATTTCCGCAGCAGATCCTGGAAACCGGTGTGCGTCCCTATAATTCCTGGCGCATGGGTGGCACTGGGCTCGGTCTGATGATGGTGCGCCGGTTCGTGGGCGATCTCAGCGGCACATTACGGTTTGAGAATCGCGAGCCTCATGGGGCGCGGATAGTCATGACACTGCCGTGCCTGGTCGAGAATATGTGAATGGGATTCCTTGCGCCGGAAGACAGAGAGGATCACGGCAAGACAGCTCCATTCGCGATTTGCCGTTCATCAGGAGGTGGCGCTGATGGCAAATACGATACTGATTATTGAGGATGAAGACCTTCTGGCGCAGGAAATGGCTCACCATTTCAGGCGCGACAGGTGGCGCATCATCATCGCGCCAACCCTGGCTCAGGCCGAGCATCTGGTGAGCGCGCAGGGTATAAACCCCATGATCGTAATTTCCGATATGACCCTGCCTGACGGTAATGCGCTTGATCTTCTGGAGAAGCTCGGCGCTGGCGAGAGCGAATGGATCTTCCTGACCGGTTACGGCACCATCGCGGATTCCGTGCGTGCACTGCGCCTGGGAGCGTTCGATTTTCTGGAGAAACCTGTCGAGTTTTCACGTCTTGATATGGTGGTTGCGGCAGCAGCGCGGAGCGTGCGGGCCAATCGCCGCCTGGACGACGCGTCGCGGCAAGCCAGCCAGATATACACGTTTGATTCATTAATCGGGGAAAGCGCTCTGATCAAGGAGGTGAAGGAATATCTCATGAGACTGTGCTCGGCTCCGTTCAAAGCGCTCGTTATCAGTGGCGAAACCGGGACTGGAAAGGGAGTGGTGGCAAGGATACTGCATCACAACAGCCTGCGCAGCAAGGGCCCCTTGATCGAGGTGAACTGCGCAGCGCTGCCGAGCGAGCTTATGGAATCTGAACTGTTCGGCCACGAGGCAGGTTCTTTCACTGGTTCGACCGGAAAGCGGCGAGGATTAATGGAACAGGCCGACGGCGGGACGCTGTTTCTTGACGAGATCAGCGAAATGCCGTTACTGCTCCAGTCGAAACTTCTGAAGGTGGTTGAAGAGCAGAGTTTTCGCCGGGTCGGCGGTGAGCGTGAGATCTTCGTGGATGTGCAGATTATCGCCGCGAGTAATCGCGATCTGGCGGATGGGGTTGTGGCGCACACGTTCCGGGAGGATCTATACCATCGTCTGAGTGCCTTCCATCTGCACCTTCCCGCCCTGCGCGACCACATCGAGGATCTGAACGAGTTCCTGCCTCTCTTTCTCGCAGAGTTTAACGCCAAGTTGGGAAAGAACGTGAAAATAATCCCGGAGAAAGTCCGAGAAAGGATGCATGGGCATCGTTGGAGTGGAAACATACGTGAACTGCGCTATGTGGTCGAGCGCTGTGTGATGTTCGCGCAATCGGAAGTATTCCCCATGAAATGGCTTCAGCTTGAGGAATTCCCCGAGTCCGGCGCCGATACTTCGCCTGGACAGGGCTCTGATGGAAAAGTCCAGGCGGCTGTTAATACCAGACAGGATGATTATCTCCGCATTCCTCTCGACGGTTCGCTGAGTCTGGACGAGATGGATCGCGTTATAATCGAGGCGGCACTCAGTCGCCATGGCTACAATGTAGCAGCCGCGGCCCGCGCCTTGGGCACGACGCGGGATACGCTACGCTACCGTATCCAGAAATACGGACTGAAACACGACGTGTCGTCGAATCATCACTGAGATTACGTATTGCGACGGCACTGGTGCTGGCCCGCCCGGGTGGACGTGGCGGGCGCAATCCCGCCCGATAGAACCCACCCCCGGATCCCGCGAGCGCCGATCCGCTTCATTATCGGATCTCAGAGTTCAAGCCGCTTCAATTCCTCTTCCGCGACTTCCTTCTTCATGCCGTATAGCTCCTGTATTCTTCCGAGCAGTATCTCCCGGTTGCCGTTTATAACGTCAAGATCGTCGTCGGTGAGCTTTCCCCACTTGTGTTGTATCTTGCCCTTTATCTGCTTCCAGTTTCCTTCGATGCGATCGCGGTTCATGGGTTTTTCTCCTGTCTAACGGGGTGATTTGGCGGACATCCTTCCAGGTATTTAAGTCAAAACGTAAACTGCAGGCCGATGGATGCCGCGTACAGGGGGGCGTCCGAAACCTCGTAACGCTCCCATTCCAAACGTAATGCCAGTCTGTCGGTGAAGCCAAGCTTTACCCCGGCGCCGAAAAATATATCGTTGCCATCGTCATCAGCGACCACACCACCGAGTGTCGAATCAGAATTCCACCAGAGCTGTCCGCCCTTTACCTGGAAGGATGATGTATACGAGAATGGAAAGGAAAATACAGCAGCCAACCCTTTCCCATCAGATTCAAAATTATCACCGCCCGAGTTGTTTACCCGGTTAAAGTCGACCCAGGATCCTTCGATTCCGAACCAGGGATTGAATTGGCCGCCGATATACGCCTTCAGCATATCGTCATTGTCATCGAGGTCGCCCTCGTTGACGCTGTAGGCGCCCCATGCTCCGCCAATATATATCCCCGGCGTGTCTGCGTACGCCGCCAATGGAGCCGCGAGAAATATACAAATCAATCCTGTGCGCAGGACTGGTCTCTTGAGTTTCATGTCGATGCTCCTTCATGGTGATTAAGTACCAATGGATAATCCGTTTTCGCCGTAGATCATGGAAGATTGTGGCGCCACGGGCATTGAGAAATATTAAGGCGCCCGGGTTAAAGTTTGATTAATGGCATAGAGGACCGTGAGATTCCGGATCATGTACGCAACAGGCGGTTAATGAAGTTCATGGAGGGAATAACGGTCACGCGTAGATCATGGCTTAGTTGGCTATCGTCGTCGCGCGACCTGGAGATCCAGTTCTTTATTCGGGGAGAATCGCACTATGAACATGGTACTTGTCCAGCCTGTGGTGGCGATCATCGCAGGGATCCTGATTCTGGTGATCCCGAGACTGTTGAACTACATTGTTGCCATTTATCTGATCATAATCGGGATAATGGGTCTGGTCTGACCCAGCCGATGACTTAATGTCTCCTGCACCGCAGCGGGAGAACAAGCCATTATCGGGTTATTTCACCCACTTGTTCCCGCGCCTTATTCGGCGCGAGAGCCCCAACTGATTGATTGACCGGGAGATGCCTGGATGGCATTTCGGTTGCAAGGTATGACGGGCAGGTGCCTTGGGCCGATATGCAGTAATTCTTTCTGGACTAATAACTGGAGGGGGCATGAACTCAATTCAGAAACAAGTCAGTGAAGAGAGATTCGGTTTTGATCGGGGCGCTCCTCGTCCCATGCGCGATGAATCGCGTGTCGGCGTCAGGTTCGAAGATCTGACCAGTGTCAGAACACTTTGTTTCATGCCTAAGGATGTTATCTATCACACAGGGGATCCGGCGGACAAAATCTATGAAGTGAGAAGTGGATTGGTGAAGCTGGTGACTTATCTTGCAAGCGGGAAACAGAGAATCGTTCGCCTGAATGGTGCGCACGACTGGTTGGGGCTGGCCGGTTTCATGCAGGAGTCGCATGAACATACAGCCATAGCGGCCACCTCCGTCGAGGTATTGTGTATCTCGGTTAGCGACTATCCACTACGGGAAACCGGCGCCATCCATCATTACGACACTCTGCTTGAAACATTGCTCGGCCAGCTCAAAAAGGCGGATATCTGGATCGAGCGCTTCGCGACAGGGTGCATCCGGACAAGGGTGGCTCATCTGGTGAATTATCTGTCCGAGGTCGAGTACGGGGAAGGCTCGATGAAGGTCAGGTTGCTGACCTGCGAGGAAATGGCGGCTATTCTTGGCACAACCACCGAGAGCGTGAGCACGGTGCTTGCAGAATTCAAGCGTACTGGCGCATTGAGGCCGCAGGGAAACCCGTTCGAGAAACAGTACGAGCGCGCCCCGGAGCTGTTGTCCTATTGATCGGATTGTGGCTCTTGGGTGGGGCGCGCATGCTCAATCTTGTTCACTGCGTCATTCCGGGATCCTGGTGATTCTGGAGCCTTCCAGCGACAGATCGCCCATCAGGCCAGTTTCACTGAATATGAAACCTATGATCGACTTGTCACCCTTGCCGATATTGAACTCGTCGCTCGCCCCCTGATATACCAGTGCGATACTTGCATCAACGCCAACATTCCACTCTTCCTTATTCAGAAACTGATCGAGCGCATCCCGGGTCATGAACATTATGACTTCCCTGCGATTAACGAGACCCGCAGTTAATCCGATGGAAGCGGAAACGATCTTGAAGTACCCGGATGTTTTCTCGCGGATAAGAAGGACGCCCTCTCCGTATTCACCGGCCACGCCCAGACCGGCCTTTGTTACGCTCGGGAAGACAAGCATCCCGACAGAGTCTTCCGCCGCCTGCTTGTATTTCGGATTTAATCCATAGAGCTCGCGCAGTGTCTGTGTAACCTCCAAATTAATGTTCTCCTTGTCTATGGAGAAAGCGGAAGGGCTGCCCAGGAAACCTAACAGAATGAGCGCGCCGACGAGAGTATGTCTAATGTTCATGATGTCTGCCTCCTCGTTTCTGATGCCAACACCCCGTTATCTTGGTAGAAGTATCATGCAATCCGAGATTGTGGGCATTGAAATTACCAAAGAGAGCCGGCAAGTCATTTGTCCGGCAGTCGTGTGCAGTGGCGAAGCGATCACATTCATTCGGCCTGATTCGGGAATCAATGGTTTGTAAAGCTTCCATAGGCATGGTTCGCGATCGTGGATATGCGATTACGGTGATTGTCCATGCACCGGCTGAACAGCCCTCCCAGCCGCCGGATGGTATCACCGTTATATTCGTCGAACAGGATGCCGATCCCCTGGTTGTCATGGCGGACAACAAATCCACCGAGATGGAGTTTTCCGTATGATTTATCAGTAATGCAGGCGTATATGTAGCTCCTGTCTGCAACGATTGCGGCAATGGAGTCAACGAACATGCCTGTAAAGCTCATATTCCTGATC
>JADLET010000071.1 GCA_020845975.1 Gammaproteobacteria bacterium
CAGGTGCCGGTGACGCCGCTGTGCTCAAACCTTGCCGGGGTCCAGGCACGAGTGGTGTGGCAGGTATCGCACTGGGCCGAGGTGGGGATGTGTGTGCCCGGTTTGCCAGTGGCGGAGCTTCCATTATGGCAGCTGGAGCAGGTACCGGTGACGGCATCGTGATCAAATGAAGTTGGCGTCCAGGCGCGAGTGCTGTGACAATCGTCGCATTGAGCGCTGGTACGTATATGGTTGGCCGATTGGCCGCTGGCGGTTCTTCCGTTGTGGCAGCTGGAGCAGGCGCCAGTGACCTGGGCATGGTCGAATACGGCGCTTTCGAAGGTGCTGGTGGTATGGCAGTCGTCGCAGTTGTTCCCGCTGGTGATATGGTTTTGTCCCTTGCCCTGGGCGGTACGTCCGTTATGGCAGCTTCCGCAGGGACCGATGACAGAGAAATGATCGACTCTGAGGGTCGGCCTCCAGGCATTGGTGGTATGGCAATCCTCGCAGAAGTCCGTGGTGTCGAGATGGGTGACAGGTTTCTTTGAGGCGGAAGATGGGCCATTGACAGTGTGGCAGACGGCGCACTGGCGTGGCGTCCCCTTGAATAGTCCACGCATATGGCAATCTGAACATGCGGCTTGACGATGGCCTCCGGTCAGCGGGAAGCCAGTAGAGAAGTGATCGAACTTCTCATCAGGCACAATCGGGGCTGTTTGCGCGAAACAGGCGCCGGAAATCACTAAAAGTACGAGCAGGATGTGTGCCGGGCCGCGCATCTGCCTGGCTCGGGAAGCGATTTCAGATTGCAGGTGTGTCCACATGTTTTTCGATCCCAAAGTGTTCTTATTGCTGTTATTTCTATTTAACGGTGATATGTCCGAAATCTTCAGTGTCGTGGCAACGTTCACAGCGCGCGCCGAATCCGCCCGAATGGATGTCATCTCTTTGATGGCATGAGCTGCATTCCTTGGATTGTTCTACTTCCTTTTTCATGCGCGTGGTGTGACAGGAATGGCAGTTCAGGTTTTCATGCTTTCCGTCAAGTTTGAATTCTGTCTGATGATCATGGTCGAAAATCCATAATGTCCACCCGTTCGGGTTGTGACATTTTCCACACGAGGTTCCCAGTTTTCCTTTGTGCTCGTCGTTTTTTTCATGACATGAGTTACAGTCACGTTTCGTATCCTTGAAGCTGGCGTTAAGGTGGCATCCCTCGCAGGGAGCCACGGCGTGAGTCCCGATCAGGGGGAAATGGGTCACGTCGTGATCAAACAATATGCGCTCGCCCCATGATTTCTCGTTGTGACATCGTTCGCACTCCTTTCCCTGTTTTTCTTTGTGAACATCGTCTTTTTTGTGGCATTCAAAACAGGCCGTTGGCAGTTTCTGCTTATAGATGTCGCCGCCATGGCACTGGCTGCATCCGAGGTCTTTATGTCTTCCGCCAAGCTTGAATTTGGTGTCCTTGTCATGGTTGAAGGCGTTTTTGTCCCAGTTCAGGACTGTATGGCAGTCCGCGCATTTCTTGCCAAACTGACCCTTGTGAGTATCATCGCCGGCGTGACAATCCACGCATGCCGTACTCGTTTTTTCCTTGTACAGGTTCTTTTTATGGCAGCTGTCGCAGGCTACCTTGCGATGGCGTCCTTCAAGTTTGTACTTGGTCGATTTGTCATGGTCAAAGGTGATTTCTGTCCATTTTTTCTCCACGTGGCAGTCGTGACACTTTTCGCCATAACGGCTTCTGTGGATATCGTTCATCTTGTGGCAGGCAATGCAGACCTTTGCGATATTCTTGTACCGTTCGTTTGGGTGGCAGCTATTGCAGGTCGCGTCCCGATGTTTTCCCTTTAGCGGAAACTTCGTCTTGTCATGATCGAATGCCGATCTTTTCAGCCATGACTCCTCGTTATGACAGTTCTCGCACTTGGTGCCGAGTTCTTCCCTGTGCGGGTTTTTCTTCTTGTGGCATTCGATACATTTGACGCCGGCCTGATGATATTTCTTGCCGCTGAGATGACAGGCCTGGCAGCGGGTGGAAACATGCATGCCCTTGAGTGTGAAATCCGTCTGGGCGTGATCGAATGTCTGGGCGTCAAGATGAATAATGTCAGCATCCCTGCCGAGATGGTCGCTATGGCAGCGTTTGCAATCGATGGCCTTGTTCGCGTCAAGGACGCGGCCGTGATAGCCACTCTTTTCCCTGATGTCATCCGCAATATTTTTATGATCATGGCAATCAATGCAGCGCTGGCTCTGTGTGTGCTTGCTGAATGACTCATGGCAATTCTTGCAATCGGTTTCAAATTTCGCATGACCCTGGATCAGCTCCCCCGGCATCAATATGGTCTCCAGCGTCGAACCCAGAGCTGTACCAAGCACCAGCAGGGCGCTTAATCCAGATGCCAATATCAGGCCGGGACGGACGCGCATGTTCCGTCCGCCTTTGTCAGTACATATGGACGGCAATTACATGGATGACTCCAGTAATCACCATCATGATAAACAGCGGCATGTGGAGCAGGTGCCAGAGCGAAAACATACGTTCGAAGAAGCTGAAACCGGCAACCTTGCGTGTCGCGGCGAAGAATTCTCCGAGATAGCGGCGCATGATGTGACGCTGTTGCCTTGTCCAGTCGGCGGACTTGCCCGTTGTCTGGGCATGTGTTCTGATGGCGCGTTTTGCGAGCAGCAGCAATTTGAGCTGGAGCCAGTGACTGTGGAGCCCGAACAGAATGATACGGAATCCGGCGACCAGTACGCCGTTGTCAACGCGTGGCTCCCAGGTCTGCGTGGCCTGCAGCTGTTGTTTTATCTGAGGAACAGAATCCAGCGTTTCCGCAAGGCGGTTTTTTCGGAGCGCTTCATCATCCAGAAGTTCCTTGAGGCTGGCCCGGTTGCCGTATAGTCCGTGGTGTATCTTACGGTAGAAATAGCGTCCGATCAGCCCGCTCGACGCAACGGTGAGCATGCAAAACAGGGCAATGTTGCTGTTCGTCGATCCCAATTTGAAACTGGCATGATAGAGGATACATATCGGCCCGACCACGCCGAGGATCATATGGCTTCTAAACCAGAATTTGACCGGGCCGAGGTAACGCATTATGCGGACCCTTTTCCTCAGCGGATAAAGCAACAGCAGAAGCATCAGCGATGCGCCGATGATGCCAAGCGCGTAGCCTGTGCCTGATTCTGCGTTCAGGTACGATTCGGCCCGGTTTCGCCAGCCTGTGTATATCAGAAGAATCATTGCGGCCGCGAACACCAGCGTGGCGAGGTTTTCCAATCCGCCCACGCCGCTGCGCCGGGGTTCCTGTGTTGGCCGCGCGGTTTTCTTGGGTAAATGGTGGTTCATCCCGGAATTCGTGCCACTGTCCGTAGCCGCAGGTTTCCGCTGGACAATACTCAAGGCAGCGCCTGCTCGCTGCCGTATGTCAGCAGGAGTCGGGGTTTCTCGAGGTGGAGCCTGTCTAATAATCAGGCTGTCTTTATTGTTCATAAGTGTCATGTCACGCCCTGTGCCCCGATGACCGGTTTGAATAAAGTGACGCCCAAGTTATCGGCGCCAGTCGGAAGCTAGACACGACGAAACGCACATTTTTTGCTTAAGGGAAGCTTAAGGGAAGCCTGAGGCGCTACAGTCGTCGATTGCGGCCAATTCCTCAATTTCATTGATTATGTTTATACGGCTCGTGGTCGCGAGCCGATACAATCACGTCACCCAGACTGGTGAGCCCGGGTCTGGGCGTTTCGCAGGAATGTTTTCAGAGAGAATCAGATGTCCATCGGAATGACAATTCAATTGGTGGTCTATGGCGCATTGCTGTCATCGATCATGGTGTATTTCTATCACAGGCGCCTGCGCAAAACGCAGGTGGCGCTGCGTACCCTTATTGAAGAGGAAAAAACGGGGAATTCCGGTCCGATTTCCCTGCATCCGCTTATTGATGTCACCCGCTGCATCGGCTGCGGCGCCTGCGTAAACGCCTGCCCGGAAGAACGGGTACTCGGCTTGATCGACAACAAGGCTGCATTGATTCGCCCCGCCCATTGTATCGGGCATGGCGCTTGCAAGGCCGCTTGTCCGGCCGATGCGATCACCCTGGTCTTTGGCAGTGAGGCTCGCGGGATCGACATCCCGGTGGTCAGTCCGGAGTTCGAGACCAATGTCCCGGGACTCTTCATCGCCGGGGAGCTCGGCGGGATGGGTTTGATCCGCAACGCTGTCGAACAGGGTCGGCAAGCCATGGAGTCGATCCGCAGGAAGCGCGGTCGTGCTGAGGGCGATCAGCTCGATGTGCTGGTCGTGGGAGCGGGGCCAGCCGGATTCTCGGCGTCGCTGGCGGCATTGCAGCACAAGTTGCGCTGCGCAACACTGGAGCAGGAGTCTCTCGGCGGCACTGTGGCGCATTTCCCGCGAGGGAAGCTGGTCATGACTTCCCCGATGGATATTCCTTTGATCGGAAAGGTACGGTTGACTGAAACCGACAAGGAGACATTGCTAAAGCTATGGCAGGATATCGAGCGAAAAACCGGTGTCCGGATCAACTATCATGAGCGGGTGGACAGGATTGAGCCTGTTGCGAACGGATTCCGCGTCACGAGTTCACGCGCGATATATCAGACGCGGTCGGTTCTGCTCGCCATTGGAAGGCGAGGGACACCGCGCAAGCTGGAAGTTCCGGGTGAGGAACTTTCCAAGGTGGTCTATCGTTTGATAGATCCGGCGCAATACGGTGGGCAGCATGTGCTGGTGGTTGGGGGTGGAGATGCCGCCCTGGAGGCAGCCTCGAGCATTTCGGAAGAAACTGATGCGAAGGTCACGCTTTCTTATCGCTCGGAATCGTTCTCGCGCGCCAAGGAGAAAAACCGGCGCCGACTGGATGATCTCGTTGCAAAAGGCCGCGTGCAAGTGATGATGAAATCGAGTGTGAAGCTGATACAGCCCGACAGGATCTTTGTCGAGCAGGAGGGAAAGTTGCTCCAGTTGCACAACGACGCCGTAATTGTGTGTGCGGGCGGGGTTTTGCCGACCGCCTTTCTGCAGCAGGTCGGAATCATGGTGGAAACCAAGTACGGTACGGCGTGATGGGTATGCAGAACAGAATGCGCACAGTTGGTGTCGTGGCGGCCTTGGTGATGGTATGTGTTATCGCGCCGATGAGCCGTGGCGTAGCCTCAGATGCTGCGCGAATGGATGAGGTGAATGCCGCGATACGTGTCCGAGATTATTCCCATGCCGCCGATCTTCTGCAGAAACTTGCCATGGCGGGGGATGCTGAGGCCCAGTATCAGCTGGCTTCGCTCTACCGCTCCGGGCAGGGTGTTCCCAAGGATCACGCAGAGGCTGTCAGCTGGCTCAAAAAGGCCGCGGAGCAGGGACATGCCAAGGCTCAGTACAATCTCGGCGTGATGTACGAAAACGGGTGGGGCGTGCCCGTTGATGATGAACAGGCATCCGAGTGGTTCAGGAAGTCGGCAGTCCAGGGTTATGACATGGCGAAAAAGCGGCTGGCTGTCGCCATGCAGCCGACCGCGGCGGATTCCTCCGCTGACGGGGGAGCGCGTGTGGAGGAGATGCTGTCCGCCATCCGCAAACGGAATACCTCTGGTCTAGTGCGCCTGCTGCGGGATGGAGCTTCTCCGAATGTTGCGGATGAATTTGGAAACACCCCGTTGATTGAGGCGGTGCGCCAGAATGAGATCGCTCTGGTCAGGACACTGGTAGCGTCCGGAGCGAATGCAGATACAGTAAACCGCTATGGTGACAATGCGCTGCTTATTGCCGCACAACATGGCAGGGAAAAGATCGTAGATGTTCTTCTGGAGGCCGGTGCTACCCCGAATATGGATGATCGTAACAGGAACACGCCGCTGCTGCTGGCGGCCATGGAGAACCATCAGAAAATCGTCAGTATGCTGCTGGAACGCGGCGCCGACGTGCACCGCAGGAATCTGAAGGGATGGACCGCCGTGCAGGCCGCCCATGCCAGGGGATATGATGCGGTGGAGCATCTTCTGCTGGCGCATGGTGCGGAGCCAGTGGCCGATAAGCCGCGGCGAGAAGCGTCCGGTCCATTGCCGATGGAGGACCCCGCCGCCAGCGGCGATAACGCGGCCCGACCCTATGCAGGATGGTCACCACTGATGATCGCGGCGTGGCGAGGCCAGTCCGCTCTGGTCGATGAGTTGCTAGTGCAGGGGGCCGATCCGGCAATTCGCGATATTGACGGGTATGATTCCCTGAGCCGGGCCGCCTGGCGCGGCCACGCTGCTATCGTACAGCGTCTGCTTGCGGCTGGCGCCGACCCCGCCGCCGAGGCGAGAAATGGCAAAACGGCGCTGATGCTTGCCGCCGAAAATGGCCATGTTGACGCAGCCTCAATATTGGTGGCTGCCGGCGCCCCGGTGGATGCCGCGCGCAAAGCTGATGGCCTGACGGCTTTGATGGCTGCTGCCCAGGCCGGACATGACAGGGTCGTTTCCAGGCTCCTGTCTGGTGGCGCCGACTCAAACCGTCCCGGAATCGACGGCAGGACCGCATTGATGTGGGTGGCGCAGGCAGGCAATGAATCCATCGTGACGACGCTGCTGGAGCACGGTGCGCGAGTCGACGCCGCCGATAAGGTGCGCCGTACCGCGCTCTGGTATGCCGTCAGCCAGGGTTATGAAGGAACGGTACGCCTGCTGGTCGAGCGGAAGGCCCGCCTGGATCTGCGCGATGCTGATGGCATTACGCCGCTTGTTCGTGCCGCGCAGGCAGGAAAGACGGAGGTGTTCCGAATCCTGCTCGCTGCAGGAGCCGAGACTGATGTGCGCAGCCTGTCCGGGAACACACCCCTGATGTTTTCCGCCGATGGCGGATACAGCGAGATCACGGCGGAACTGATTTCGCGCGAAGTAGATCTGGACGCGCGTAACGATGTTGGTGATACCGCGTTGATCATCGCGGCCAAAGGCGGCCATAGCGAGGTCGCGCGTCAGCTGTTGGAAGCGGGGGCGAATCCCGATATTCGCAACAACCGGCGCGAGCAGGCATGGACGCTGGCGGAGCGGGGCGGCGACCGCGTTATGGCGACCCTGATCGATGGCTACCGCGGCAAGCGCAAGACCTTCGGCCTGTTCTAGCGGAACTGGCCGGTGCGGTGTCAGAACCGTTCGAGTTCGGGAAAGGGAGTATTGCCCGCATGCACATGCATGCGTCCCAGCTCGGCGCAACGGTGCAGGCTGGGGACGGCCTTGCCCGGATTGAGCAGCCGGCGTGGGTCGAAGGCGTCCTTGATCAGATGGAACTGGCGCAATTCGTCGGCGCCGAACTGGGCGCACATCTGTGGAAGCTTCTCCACCCCGACCCCGTGCTCTCCGGTGATGGTGCCGCCGACGGCGAGGCACAGTTCGAGGATCCGGCCACCGAACTCCTCGGTGCGTTCAAGTTCTCCCGGCTTGTTGGAGTCATACAGGATGAGTGGATGCAGATTCCCGTCCCCGGCATGGAACACGTTCGCGACAGCCAGTCCGTATTCCTGCGACCAGACCGCGATCTGGCGCAGTACCTCCGGCAGGCGACGACGGGGGATGGTGCCATCCATGCAGTAGTAGTCCGGGGCAAGGCGCCCCATGGCGGGGAAGGCCGCCTTGCGACCAGCCCAGAATTTCTTGCGCTCGGCGGCATCGCTTGCCTGCCTGATCTCTGTTGCATGGGCCGCCGTGAGACAGGCGCGTACGCGCTCGACCTGTGCCGCGGTCTCTGCTTCGTTGCCGTCGAGCTCGCATAACAGGATGGCGGCGGCATCGGTCGGGTATCCCGCGCCAGCGTAATCCTCGGCCGCGCGTATCGCCGGGTTATCCATCAGCTCGAGCCCGGCCGGGATGATGCCGGCGGCGATTACGGCGGCCACCGCGTCTGCCGCGTCGGTGACGCTGTCGAAGGCGGCGAGCAGCACCCTTGTGCTTTCCGGTATCGGCAGCAGGCGGAGAGTCACTTCGACAATGACGCCGAGCAGACCCTCTGAGCCTGACATGAGCGCGGGCAGGTCATAGCCGGGACCGTCGAGGGCACGCATCCCGATCTCGATCAGGCGGCCGTCGCAGCTAAGCATTTTCATGGCCGCCACGTTGTGGACCGTGAGGCCGTACTTGAGACAATGCACTCCGCCCGAATTTTCCGCCACATTGCCGCCGATGGTGCAGGCGATCTGGGACGATGGGTCGGGCGCATAGTAAAGTCCATAAGGGGCCGCCGCCTCGGTCACAGAGAGGTTGCGCACCCCCGGTTCCACGCGCGCGAGGCGGTTGGCCGGATCAATCTCCAGGATGCGGTTGAATTTCGCCAGGCTGAGCAACACGCCCTCGGCGAGGGGAAGCGCGCCGCCCGAGAGTCCGGTGCCCGCGCCACGCGCGACTACCGGGACTCCGATCCGGTGACAGGTCTGCAGTATGCCCTGAACCTGCTCGAGAGTTTCCGGCAGGCATACGAGCAGGGGGCGCTGTCGATAGGCGGTCAGGGCGTCACATTCGTAAGGGCGCAGTGACTCTGGTTCGCTCAGCAGGCAATCTTCGGGCAGGAAGGCGAGCAGCGAAACGATCAGGGCATCCCTGTCTGCGGCGATCGCTTCGGTCAGTTCCGAATCCATAATGGCGTGTGGCTGTGGGGTGGTCACCGGGAACATCCCGGTAGCGTGGTCGGTCGGTGTCCACAGGCATTTTACACGATTGTGTCGCCACCCGGGTCAGATGCAATGCATGGAGCCCGCAATTCCGGTGTGGACTAGTGCGTCGTTTCGGCCTTGATCCCCTGCATGATGGTATCCGCCCAGTTCAGCGAATTCAGATAGATTTCTGTAATGGTTTCCTTGCTGATTGCGGTGGATTCTAGCTTGTCCCACTCGCCGTGTTCGTAGGCGATGACGCTGTTCAGGATGGCCGCGTATGGCCCCTTTCGGCTGATCAGCGCCTCGGTTATTTCAGGGCTCAACGGGAGAGCGCCGAGAATCTCCGGCAATGGTCTGTCCATCATCGCATCCAGGGTGGAAAATAACCCGACAATGAAGGCGGAGTCCTTGTTCGCCGAGGAGCAGCTTTCCGCCAGCAGTTCGCACATTTTGCTGCGTATAAGCGATGTCGTGATGAGCTCATCCGGTTTGTCATCGATGCCGGTCAGGGCGATCAGCGTCGCCCAGCGCTTGATCTCCTTTTCACCGAGGTAGACGATAGCGTGATGAATGGAATCAACTTTTTTGCTCAGGGTGAAGGCCGCTGAGTTGATGTAGCGCATGAGCTTGTAGCTCATGGTCGGATCCTGGGAGATCAGCGCCTCCAGTTCCTTGATGTTGATTGCGGGATTTTGCAGCTCCGCCATCATGCGCATCGTGTTGACGCGGTTGGCGGGCATGCGGCGCCCGGTGAGGACGCGGGGTTTGCACAGGAAGTACCCCTGAAAATAATCGAAGCTGAGACCCTTGCAGCGGTCGAACATTTCCGGCGTCTCGATCTTTTCCGCCAGAAGCTTGATCGGGTATTTGTTCAGTATGGATACGTGCTCTTCGAGTTCCATGTCGTTGAGCGCCTGTACGTCGAGCTTGACGATGTTGGCCTCGTTGACCAGCGGCTTGAGGTCAGGATGGTAGATGAAGTCGTCGAGGGCAATGATATAGCCCATCTGCTTGAGCTTGCGTACCGCGCTGATGATGGTGTTATCTATCTCGATATCCTCGAGGATCTCCAGCACCAGCTGTGAGCTCGGCGGAGGCAGGAGATCGATGTTGGTAATGAAGTGGCGGGTGACGTTGATGAAGGCCTGGTGCTTTCCGACGACCTTGTCCAGCCCCATCTCCAGGAAGCTGTTGATGAATATCTGCGAGGTCGCCTGATCGCCGTCGATCACCCTGGCCTGGGTGGTCTGCTCCTGGCGGCGATAGAGCAGCTCGTAGCCGATCACATTCTGCTGTACATCGAAAATGGGTTGTCGGCCTATGTAGTAATGTTGCATGGTCGTCGCTGGCTTGTGTATTGGGCGATGTTTTCGTGTGGGTCCTGTCCAGGTGCCTTAGGCGAGCAGTGGTCTGCTACTGCATGCGCCGGTTGCGAGATCCGGCTGATTCGATGCTAGAAAATGACTCTAGTGAGCATCGTTGTGCAGGATGAATTACCCCCTCGGAAACTCCTTTGTCTGATCAGAATATCCGGCCCTCTCTGGTGGACTGTAACGGCCCCAAGCGACTACTTCTTAAGAATTATTTCAAAAAGATGGCGCGGTCGGGGGGTAATACATTTCTATGGGATATCAGACCGGTCCAGATTGAATCTGTGCCATAGCCAGGTCGAGATGTCGCTGATCTCCTCGGCGCAGAGACTGTGAGCCATGGGATAAAGGCGCCAGTCCACCGGATATCCCAGGCGAGTCAATTCCTCGCAGGAGCGGCGCGCCCTGGGCAGGGGGATGATGGCATCTTCCGTGCCATGGGCCATCAGGATCCGGATACTCGAGTTGGCGGGATGGGCCTCCCGTTCCAGCGTCTCTGAGAGAGGAAGATAAGTGGACAGGGCCAGAATTCCGGCCAGTGGTTCGGGGTAACGCAGCCCGGTGTGAAGTGCGATCGCGCCACCCTGGGAGAAGCCAGCCAGAAGTATGCGCGCGGTTGGAATGCCGACAGCGATCTCGCGTTCGATCAGAAGGCGCAGGGCCTGTTCCGACTCCCGTATCCCCTGGTCGTCCTCGCGCGGCGGGACGGCGCCGGTGATGTCGTACCAGGCGCGCATCCGCAGGCCGCCATTGATGGTCACCGGACGCTGGGGGGCGTGCGGAAATATGAAGCGCACCCCCAAGTCCGCGGGGAGGTCCAGATGCGGCACCAGGGATTCGAAGTCATGGCCGTCGGCACCGAGTCCATGCATCCAGAGTATACTCGCCCGCGCGGTCGTTGCTGGCTCGAGGACGACGGCGGGCAACAGACCGGTATTCATCAGCATCCGCAGCCGCAGAGAGCGTGCCCTGGGGCGGGTGGAAACTGGCCGGGATCGATTAGCCTGTGTTGCATGAACCGATTATACTGAAGCAAGTCTCAAGGTGGTTGGATCGAACGCCCGGCACGGGTGGTCCCCATCTCTCCTGTCTTCGCAGTTAAGCTAGCAAAAATGCATAGGAAAGAACAGAAGCGGCGTACCACGGGGCGCTGGGCGGTGATCGGGATGTTATGCCTGTTGCTGCTGGCAGCGTGTGGTCAGAAAGGCGACCTGTATCTGCCCGACGGGGAGCAGTCGGGCTCACGACAAACCGGATGAATCCAGATGGATGATTTTTCCTACCAAGACGGCGTCCTGACCGCGGAGGGCGTTGATCTGCGCACCGTCGCCGCCGAGTTCGGCACTCCCTGCTATGTATATTCACGCGCGGCGATAGAACGGCAGTGGCGTGCCTTCGACCAGGCCTTCCAGGCCCGCGAGCATCTGGTCTGCTTCGCCGTGAAGGCCTGTTCCAATATCGCCGTGCTGAACCTGCTGGCGCGCCTGGGTTCCGGAGTCGACATCGTTTCCCTCGGTGAGCTGGAACGGGTGCTGGCCGCCGGGGGCGACCCCGGCAGGACAGTATTTTCCGGGGTGGGAAAAGGGCGCCGGGAGATCCGGCGGGCGTTGGAGCTTGGTATCGGCTGCTTCAACGTCGAATCCTCCGCTGAGCTCGACAGAATCGAGGCCGTTGCGGGTGAGGTCGGCCGTCGCGCCCGGGTTTCTCTGCGGGTGAATCCCGACGTTGACGCGCGCACCCATCCGTATATCTCGACCGGGCTCAAGGAGAACAAGTTCGGTATACCGGTGGTGGAGGCTGAGGAGTTGGCGGACCGCGCCGTTCGTCTGAAACATGTCGACCTGGTCGGACTGGATTGCCATATCGGATCCCAGCTTACCTCGACCGCGCCCTTTGAGGATGCCCTGGATCGGCTACTCATGCTGGTGGACAGGCTGGCTCGCCGGGGAATCGAGCTCCGGCATCTGAACCTTGGCGGCGGACTCGGTGTTCGTTATCGCGCGGAACAACCGCCATCACCTGCGGAATACGCGACTGCCCTGTTGTCCCGGCTTGGCGCCAGACCCGGTCGGTTGTACATCGAGCCGGGGCGCGCCATCGTCGCCAATGCCGGCATACTGCTGACGCGCGTCGAATACCTCAAGCCGGGCGGGGAAAAAAACTTCGCCATCGTGGATGCCGCGATGAATGATCTGATCCGGCCCGCCTTGTATGATGCCTGGCACGAGATCCTGCCCGTGGCCCCACGCAACGACCAGCCGATCCGGACATATGACATCGTCGGTCCGGTCTGTGAGACCGGTGACTTTCTGGGCAAGGGGCGCGAGCTCGCGTTGCAATCCGATGACCTGCTGGCGGTGTGTTCCGCCGGTGCCTACGGCTTTGTGATGAGTTCAAACTACAATTCCCGTCCGCGTGCCGCCGAGGTTCTGGTCGATCGCGGCCGCGCCCACCTGATCCGTGAGCGGGAGACCCTGCCGATGCTGTTCGCAGGCGAGCGCCTGCCGTTCTGAGCCAGGTTCGGAGGTCGCCGGCATGAAACGCGTGCCCGAACCCGAGTTGATGGAAGATGAACAGCAGGCGCGGGCGTATTCCGAGGCCGACTTCTCCGAGCCACATGCGATGTTCGTCCGCCTGTGCGGCGAGGCGTGGGCGGGATGCGAGCCGCGTGGGCGCATGCTCGATCTGGGCTGTGGTCCTGCCGACATCACGGTGCGTCTGGCTGAGAAGTTTCCCCTGTTGATCGTCGATGGCGTGGATGGATCGGCCGCGATGCTGCGGTACGGGGCTGAGCGAGTGCGCCGGCATGGGCTTGAGGGGCGTATACGGCTCATCCAGGGGCGCCTGCCGGGCTGCCCGCTGCCCGGGGATTACGCTGCAGTTGTCAGCAACAGCCTGCTCCATCATCTGTCTGATCCGCAGGTGCTGTGGGATACGATCAGATGCAGTGCACGCCCGGGGGCGGCGGTGTTCATAATGGACCTGATGCGTCCGGAAGATGAGGCACTGGCGCGGGCGCTGACTGCGCGTCACGCGGCGGATACGCCCGCAATCCTGCAGCACGATTTCTTCCATTCCCTGCTCGCCGCCTACCGCCCGGATGAGGTGCGTGCGCAGCTCGCAGTGGCAGGCCTGGAGGATTTCGTAGTGCGCGCGGTCTCGGATCGACATCTTGTCGTATATGGGGACATACCGGTGTCCGACCGGAGACCGTTGTCGCCGATGAATCATCAGCTGCCGCATTAGGGGAGCAGTGGTGTCCAAACGTTCGAAAGGGGCCGGCACGAGAAGCGGGGGACGCGGCGATGGGGCGGCGGATGATACTGGCAGTATCTCCGCGGCGCTGCGGCAGGTGCGGTCGCTGCATCAGGCGGGCTGTTCAGCTGAGGCGGCGGCGCTCTGCCAGGATATCCTGCATCTCGTTCCCGACCACTCCGAAGCGCTGCATCTCCTGGCGGTACTGGCCTTGCAACTCGGGCATGCTGAGGCATCGGTGCGTTTAGCTGAACGGGCGATGGTGGTCGATCCGCGCTCGGAACGCGGGTTCCTCGCCCGGGGCATCGCCCTGCAATCACTGGGGCGTTACCCGGAGGCGCTGGCGAGCTATGACCACGCCCTTTCGCTTGCGCCGCGACTCGGCGAGACATGGTATCGCCGAGGCAATGTCCTGCATGACCTGGGTCGCCGTGAGGATGCCATTGCCAGCTATGACCGCGCCCTCGCGCTCGCGCCAGAGTCCATCGGGGCCGCGTATAACCGCGGACTGGTGCTGCAGGAGCTGCGGCGCCATGAGGAAGCGCTGGCCAGCTATGACCGTGCGCTGACGCTGTGGCCTGGTTTCGTCGACGCCCATTATAATCGCGGACTGATTCTGCATGAGTTGCAGCGTTACGATGAAGCCCTTGCCAGCTATGGGCGCGCGCTTGATCTCCAGCCGGAGATGCACGAGGCGCTGAGCAATTGTGGCAATACGCTGCGTCGACTGAACCGTTACGAGGAATCCTTGCGATGTTTCGAGCAGTCCTTGCGGTTGAAACCGGATTACGTGGAGGCGCTCATCAACCGGGGACTGGTTTTGCAGGACCTGGATCGTTGCGAGGATGCCGTGCGGAGTTTCGATTCGGCCATTGCCTATAACCCGGATTCGGCGGCCGCCCATTGCGGCGCCGCTCTCTGCCGGTTATCTCTGGGTGACTTCACGGCGGGATGGCGGGAATATGAGTGGCGCTGGAGGAGCGCACAGACGAAGGGGCCCCGCGGTTTTTCCGAACCACTATGGCTGGGGCATGAGCCGGTGGCCGGGCGCACCCTCCTGTTGTGGGCCGAACAGGGCTTCGGTGATACGCTCCAGTTCTGTCGTTATGCGAAACTCCTGGCCGATGTCGGGGCGTCGGTGATCCTGGAGGTACAGCCGGCCCTTAAGCCCCTGCTGTCCCGACTGCAAGGCCCGGTCCGCGTCCTGGCGCAAGGCGAGGTGCTGCCCGATTTTGATCTGCATTGCCCCTTGCTGAGCCTGCCGCTGGCATGCGGGACGAATTTGACCAACATACCGGCAGGGGGTGGTTATGTCTCGGCGGATCCCGATAAGATCCGCGATTGGCGGGCTCACCTTGGCGGTACCGCCGGGCTGCGTGTAGGACTGGCATGGGCAGGGGATCCGCGCCATCCCAATGACCATAACCGCTCGCTGCCCCTGTCCCGCTTGCAGGCGCTGTTCGGCGTGGAGGCTGATTTCTTCAGCGTACAGAAAGAAGTACGGACGGAGGATGAGGACTTTCTTGTCGCGCATCCGAAGATTCGGTGCTTCGGCGACCGGATAGCGGATTTCGGCGATACTGCCGCCATCATCGCCGGTCTCGACCTGTTGATCACGGTGGATACCTCGGTCGCCCATCTGGCCGGCGCGCTGGGCAAGCCTGTGTGGATTCTGATGTCTCACAATCCGGATTGGCGCTGGATGCGTGAGCGCGAAGACAGTCCATGGTATCCGTCAGCACGCCTGTTCCGGCAAGCCGCTGCGGGTGATTGGAGCGGTGTGATGGATCGTGTGGTCGTGTGCCTGCGCGAGTTGACGCGGTCGGCCGGTTGATCAGCCGCTTATGCACCGGCAGTAAAACCCTGCTGCCGCCAGGCCTCATAGACGACCACGGCGACAGCATTGGAAAGATTGAGGCTGCGGCAGTGCGGCGCCATCGGGATGCGAATGATCTGTTCGGATGGGCGGCCATTGAGCAGTTCCTCTGGCAGGCCGCGTGTCTCGGGGCCGAACAGAAAGGCGTCTCCGGGCGCGTAGTCCGGATGGGTGTAGGGTGTCGTGCCGCGCGTGGAGCAGGCAAAGACGCGGCGTGGCGCGGTGGCGCGCAGGAAGGCGGCGAAATCCTTATGTTCACGCACGGGGGCGTACTCGTGATAGTCCAGACCGGCGCGCCGCAGGCGGGCATCGTCGAGCGCGAAGCCGAGAGGATGAATAAGGTGCAGGGCAGTGTGGGTATTGGCGCACAGGCGTATAATATTGCCGGTATTGGGGGGGATCTCGGGCTGGAACAGAACGACGTGAAACATGCGGCGGCTCCGGTAAATCCCAATGTAATAACCTCTGCGCGATGGGTGGTCAAGCGGTGAACCAGGATGACAAGCGGGCTCTCGAGCTCGAGTTCTGCGGCATGCGCTTCGCGACGCCGCTGGTGCTGTTATCAGGCTGTGTCGGTTTTGGCGAGGAATACACGCGGGTGGAGGGCTTTTCCAATCGCGACGTGGGAGCGGTATGCCTGAAGGGAACCACGCTCAATCCCCGCCTGGGAAATGCGCCGCACCGTGTTATTGAGACGCCGATGGGCATGATCAATGCGATTGGCCTGCAGAATCCAGGCGCTCACCACGTGGTGAGGGAGATCCTCCCGCGCCTCGATTTTTCCGAGACACGCTTTATCGCCAATGTCTCCGGATCCACCGTTGAGGAGTATGTCGAGGTGACGCGCATCTTCAATGATTCGCCGATCGATGCCATGGAGATCAACATCTCCTGCCCCAATGTCAAGGAAGGTGGCGTGCAGTTTGGTAACGATCCTGCCATGTCGGCGCGCGTGGTCGCGGCTTGCCGCGCCGTTACCGACAAGCCGCTTATCACCAAGCTGTCGCCCAACCAGACCGACATCGCCGAGAACGCGCGCCGCTGCATCGAGGCTGGGACCGATGCCTTCGCCGTCATTAATACCCTGACCGGCATGGCGATCGATATCGAGCAGCGCACACCGATCATTGGCAACAATCAGGGCGGGCTGTCCGGGCCGGCGATCAAGCCCATTGCCGTGCTCAAGGTGCATCAGGTCTACCAGGTGTGCCGGGCACATGGGGTGCCGATTATCGGCCAGGGTGGCGTCTGCAGCGCGGAGGATGCGCTGGAGTTTCTCATTGCCGGGGCCACGGCGGTCGGGGTCGGCACCGGCCTGTTCTACGATCCGCTATTGTGCCCCAAGATCAACGCCGGCATCGTCGCCTATCTGAAGCGGCATGGACTCAGTGAGGTCGCTCAGCTGACCGGTACCCTGGTTCTCAACGGGCAGTCGGTATGCGCCTGAGGGAGCGGCAGGGAATGAATGGTGACGCTGTGGGTAAACAAAGCCTGCGTCACCGATTACCCATCACTCCCTCATGATTCGACCCGTTCCTCCTCCGGGACGGTCTCATCCTCGGCGATCCCGAGTTCCTTGATCTTGCGCGTCAATGTATTGCGGCCCCAGCCAAGCAGCTTGGCGGCCTCCTGGCGACGTCCACCGGTATGGCGCAGCGTGGTTTCGATCATGATGCGCTCGAAGCGTGGCACTGCATCGCCGAGCAGGTCGGATCCACCCTGGACCAGGCGGGTATCGGCCCATTGCTGCAGCGCCTCCTCCCATACGCTGGTTTCCCCGCCGGCGGGTACCTCGTGTCTGAGTTCCGGCGGCAGATCTTCCAGGTGAATCACCCTTCCGGGGGACATCACCGTGAGCCAGCGGCAGGTGTTTTCGAGCTGGCGGACGTTGCCATTCCATTCAAGTTGGGCGAGGAATTTGGCGGTATCGGCGTCAAGGGCCTTCGGTTCGACGGCGAGTTCCTGCGCCGCGCGATTCAGAAAATGCTGGATCAGCATCGGAACGTCCTCGCGCCGCTCGCGCAGTGCGGGGATATGGATGCGGATGACGTTCAGACGGTGGTAAAGATCCTCGCGGAACAGATGTGCCTTGACGCGTTCCTCCAGGTTCTGGTGTGTGGCGGCGATGATGCGGACGTCCACTTTGATTGAGGAATGTCCGCCTACGCGGTAGAACTCGCCGTCGGCCAGCACGCGAAGCAACCGCGTTTGCAGTTCTACGGGCATATCGCCGATCTCGTCCAGAAACAGGGTGCCGCCGTCGGCCTGCTCGAAACGGCCCCGGTGCATGTTCTGGGCGCCGGTAAACGCCCCACGTTCATGACCGAAGAGATCGGATTCGAGCAGCTCGCGCGGGATGGCGGCGGTATTGATAGCGATAAAGGGTCCTTCAGAGCGCGGGCTGTGACGGTGCAATGCGCGCGCCACCAGTTCCTTGCCGGTGCCGGATTCACCCGTGAGCAGTACCGTCATGTTCGAGCGTGCCAGGCGGCCGATGGCGCGGAAAACCTCCTGCATGGCCGGGGCCTCGCCGACGATCTCCGGCGAATGTGTGTTCGTCTCGTGCGCTTTGGCCCCGTTGCTGCGGCGGTGCTGGCGGATGGCGCGATTGACGAGATCAGTTGCCTCGTCGACGTCGAAAGGTTTAGGCAGGTACTCGAATGCCCCGCCCTCATAGGCGGCAATCGCGCTGTCGAGATCAGAATGCGCGGTCATGATGATTACCGGCAGATCCGGATAACTCGTCTTGATGAGTTCCATCAGTGCGAGTCCGTCCATGCCCGGCATGCGGATGTCGGCTATGATCGCGTCCGGCTGTTCGGTACTAAGGCGATCCATGATGCCCGATGCGCTTTTGAAGCTGGTGACCTGCATATGTGCTTTCGTGAGCGCCTTTTCGAGCACCCAGCGGATGGAGCGGTCATCGTCGATGACCCAGATATGATCGCTATTGCTGCTCATGATGTTCCTCGAGTGGCAGTATGATGGAGAAAACGGTATTCCCGGGCTGGCTGGTGCACTCGATCAGTCCGCCGTGCTGGTTGACGATGGATTGCGCGATGGGTAGCCCCAGGCCAGTGCCGCCGGCTCGGCCGCTTATCATGGGATAGAAAATCTTTTCGATCATGTCGGGCGGGATACCGGGACCGCTGTCGATTATATTGATCTGCACCGCAAGCTTGTGCGTTCTGGGGCCCAGGGTGAACTGGCGCTGCGTACGCGTCTGCAACATGATTGAGCCATTGCCATTGATGGCCTGCAGTGCATTGCGCGTGATATTGAGTACTGCCTGAATCAACTGATCGGCATCGGCGAACAACTCAGGGATGCTGGGGTCGTAATCGCGCAGGATGCTGATGCCTTCGCCCGCTTCAGCCTGAATCAGGGCGCGCACGCGCTCGGTAACCTCGTGGATGTTGACCATGCGCTTGAGCGGGATGGCGTTCGGGCCCAGCATCCTGCTTAATAATGACTGCAGTCGATCCGCCTCGCCGATGATTACGCGGGTATACTCCTTGAGCGTATCGTCACTCAGCTCTCGCTCAAGCAATTGCGCCGCCCCGCGCAGACCGCCCAGAGGGTTGTTGATCTCATGAGCCATGCCACGCATCAGCATCCGGGTATTGTTGTACTGCGCTATCAGGTTTTCCTCGCGCGCGATCCGCATATGACGGTCCACCTGCAGAAGTTCGAGCAGCAGTTCATGTTCGTTGGGCTCCTGCAGAGGGGTGACAGTGACGTCCACGCTAACCATCCTCAGGTCGGGCAGGCGCAAACTGGCTCCTCTTTCCGTGTAGGGGTGACCGCTATGCAGTGAGCGTCCCAGCGCCTCAATAAACTCCGGGGATTCCGGAAACAGCCGTGTGGCCGGTTGCCCCGCGATCTGGCGCGCGCTGGCCTCGAACAGGATCTCTCCCGCCGGGTTGATGTATTTGAGTTCGAGCGCGTTATTGAACAGCAACACCGCCGTGTTGAGGTTTTCCAGGATACGCTGGTCGGTGCGTGCGGATGTCATCGTATTTGCTAACACGGGTTCAATTTTGCAAAAAACGAACCAATCACATGCATGCTGGCAGGGATGTGTGGCAATTTTTATTGCAAATAGAGGGCGCCTGTAAAAAATATATAAAACAATAAGATAGAGACTTTCCTGTGGGGCGCTGGTGCAGTTTCCCCCCCAGTCTTGCCACCAAATCAGACGATGGCTTGTGATGGGCGGGCCACTGGGCGCCCTATTTTAGGGCAAATGTCCGGCCGGCGCGATCATTATGGGGCCGGCGGGCGCTATGGGTGCAGGGAGGAATGCTGTTTGAGATGAAAGGTGACCTGCGAGGACCGGATCAGGACTCGTCCGGAGATATCGTGCACCTCCGCGATGAGGGTATGCGATCCGCGGTCGATCTCGGTGAGGGTCAGGCGAGTCCCGTTACCGGATTTGGCCACCGGGCTGCCATCCAGGAGAATCACCAGGCGATGGCCTTGCTGTACCTTCAGCGGAGGAGTCAGCGATATCCCGACTGCAACTTCTCTGGCGTTGTTCCAGATGACCTGTTCGTCGGCGGGCTCCGCGATTTCGAGCGCGGCATAGGGGGGTGGGGCGACGGTCGGCTCCTGTCCCTGCGACATGTCGCCGGCAGACGGCTGGAGGGCGGGGATTACCTGGGGTGCGGGCGGATTGATCTTCTCGGCATTGGGAAGAGGTTCATTTGAATAGCTGACTGTGCCGTCCGGCAGTACCTGTTTGTAGATGTCTGCCGGCAGCTCGCGAGGCGCCAGCGACACCAGGCAGGCTAGCGCAGGCAGGAGCGCGGTTCGCAGCTTCTTTGAAGATATCCCGTGCATTCCATCTATGTAGCCGGGATCGGGCCGGATGTCAAAAAAAACCCCCGGCTTATGGCCGGGGGTTCTGGAAGGGCAGTAAACCGCAGGGCGGTATTACATGCTGTAGTACATGTCGAACTCGACCGGGTGGGCGCTCATGCGCAGGCGTGTAACCTCACCCATCTTCAGTTCGATGTAGCTGTCGATGACATCGTCAGTGAACACGCCGCCGGCCTTGAGGAAGTCGCGGTCCTTGTCCAGGTAGTCCAGGGCCATGTCGAGCGAATGGCAGACGGTCGGAACTTCCTTGAGTTCCTCCGGCGGCAGATCGTACAGGTTCTTGTCCATCGCTTCGCCCGGGTCGATCTTGTTCTTGATGCCGTCGAGACCGGCCATCATCATGGCGGCGAAGGTCAGGTACGGATTACCGGAGGAATCCGGGAAACGCACCTCGATACGGCGGGCGATCGGGTTGGAGACCCAGGGGATGCGGATCGAAGCCGAACGGTTGCGGGCGGAATAGGCCAGCAGGACCGGCGCCTCAAATCCGGGCACCAGGCGCTTATAGCTGTTGGTGCTGGAGTTGGTGATGGCGTTGAGAGCGCGCGCATGCTTCAGGATGCCGCCGATGTAATACAGGGCCAATTCGGACAGGCCGCCGTATTTATTGCCGGAAAACAGGTTCTTGCCGCCCTTGGCAAGCGACTGGTGGACGTGCATGCCGCTGCCGTTGTCGCCCACCAGAGGCTTGGGCATGAAGGTCACGGTCTTGCCGTAGGCGTGGGCTACGTTCCAGATCACATATTTGAGGATCTGGTTGCTGTCGGCGCGCTTGGTCAGAGTGCTGAATTTGGTGCCGATCTCGCACTGGCCGGCCGTGGCAACCTCGTGGTGATGGATCTCGACCTCCACGCCCATTTCCTGCAGCGCCATGCACATCGCGGAGCGAATGTCCTGCAGGGAATCGACCGGCGGGACCGGGAAGTAACCGCCCTTGGTGCCTGGGCGGTGGCCAATGTTGCCATCTTCGAACACGCGCTCGGAGTTCCAGGAGGCCTCATCGGAATCGATTTTGTAGAAGGCGCCGCCCATGTTGGCGCCCCAGCGGACGTCATCAAAGATGAAGAACTCGGGCTCAGGGCCGAAGTAGGCGGTGTCAGCGATCTTGGTGGACTTGAGGTAGGCTTCGGCGCGCTTGGCGATGGTGCGCGGGTCGCGCTCGTAACCCTGCATGGTCCGGGGTTCAATGATGTCGCAGCGGATGATCAGTGTCGTTTCATCCATGAAGGGGTCAAGGACGCCTGTCTCGGCATCAGGCATGAGGATCATGTCCGATTCTTCGATACCCTTCCAGCCCGCGATGCTCGAGCCGTCGAACATCACGCCGTCCTTGAACGTGCCGGCGTCGATTCGGTTGGCAGGATACGATACGTGCTGCTCCTTTCCGCGGGTGTCGGTAAAGCGGAGGTCGACGAATTTGACCTCATGGTCCTTGATCATTTTCAACACTTTCTGTGACATTTGAATCCTCCGAAAGACGCTGTGGACTATTTAATTACAGGGCCAGACGTCCTACCAGTTAGCAGAAACTATGCCATGCCGGAATTTACTTATAAAACATAACGATGGTTGTATTTTTCGCTACGCACCCTGTGAGAATTGCACCAATATGGGGCTGCCAGGTTCTGTTTTGGGGCATGCCTCAGGGGGATTTGCACACTTCCAAGACAATTCGTATCTGATCCTTGTCTTGTTCTGAATCAAGCAGCCTGTGGCCGTTGATACGGCACCAGGCGGGGATGTCGTGGAGCGTTCCGGGATCGGTGCACAGTACTTCGACAATATCCCCATCCGGTAGCTTGTTTATCATGTTCTGGGTACGAATCACCGGAATGGGGCACAGCTGATAGCGCACATCGAGAGTATGCCGATTCATGCTATGTACCATTCGCCGGGTATTTCTTCCTGACAGAGCGGGGGCACCTCAAGGCTGCGCGGCTGATGGCCCGGCCCGGTGACCTCCACGCTGACCAATGGCGCGTCCCTCCCCTTGCCGAAACGCGCCACCAGACGCGCCGACAGATGCAGGTCCGCTTCGTCGGCCGTACCGTCAAGCAGGGCCAGAGGACCGCTGTGACTGGTTGAGCGGAAGGCAGTATAACGATTTTTATAACCTTCAAGAAACTTGTTTTCGCCCTCTTCTCGTCCCACGATCAGCTTGAAGTGCGGCCGCGGCCGGATATGGCGGCCGACCTTGAGGAGCATGATATCGTCGAGCTCGTAGTCGCGTCGTCCGCGTGATTTCCACAGATCCGTTATCTTGACCGTGTACTGTTCATTAGTCAGGAAACAGCAGCCGCCGGCAGGTTGGGCGTAGTCGTGCAGGCCGTAAGATTGTGCCAGCGCGATTTGTGGCTTGCGCGAGCGGCCGTTGAACCCATGGAGGCGGTCGCGATCGACCCAGCCCTCGCATTCAGGGAGAGTCGGCGGGAGC
>JADLET010000072.1 GCA_020845975.1 Gammaproteobacteria bacterium
CGCGATCATGGCACTCGTACAGCCCCGCCATGAGATCCGCCGTTGCGTGTTCCTTGAACTCCCCGGAGACATAGCCAAGCCTGATTCTTTTATGAGACCGGACTTCGAATACGCTCTGCCCACGGTTCGCGAAAAGCCGGCCGGAAAAGATGCGCGCGCACTTTTGAAGATCGGCCGGATTGTCCGACACAGCCTGATAAATGAACGGCCTGACAATCGGAAGTCCCGCCCCCACCCCTTCATCCAGCCGCGATTTTTCCTCAGCAAAGCCGGACCAGTCACCGGCCTGCATTTTCAGTTGCAGCACTTCACCAGGAATGAAGGGTTGGGCTGGATCGAGAACCAGGGATCGTTTCAGCTCCGTCAGGGCGATGCCATAATCACCTCTGTGAATCTTCATCAGATGCGCATGGCTGTTGAGCGCGTCCGGGAAGTCAGGCCTGGCGATCAAGGCGCGCTCGAAAGAAGCTAGTGCGTCGTCATAACGGCCCATTGTGTGCAGAACCGCCCCCCGGCCGTTCCACGCGTCTGCATCGTCAGCCTGGATGGCCAATACCGCATCGAATGCCGCAAGCGCCTGCGCGTTTTGCGCCATGCCATACAGGTTCTGCGCCTTCACCAGCAAGGCATGCGTGGCCTTCGGCTGCCTTGCGAGAGCCTGAGCGCATATCGAAAGGGAACGATGATAATCTCCCAGATAATGGAAAGCCGCGGCTTTGCCGGTTAGGGCGATAACGTCCCCTTCGGCAATTGCCAGTGCCGCATCAAAGCTCTCTATCGCTTCCGGGAGGCGACGCAGCACAGTCAGAGAACTTCCGCGATTCGTCCAGGCAACGGACAGCTTGGGGTCGGCGCCAAGGGCATGATCATAGCTTGCGATCGCTTCCACGTGGCGCTTCATGGCCGCCAAGGCGATGCCGCGATTATAGTGCGTCCGGGGCGATCTCGGATTGAACGAAAGGGCCTTGTCGTAACTCGCCAGCGCCTCATCGTCGCGCTTCAAGGCGTGAAGCGCGTTCCCCCGCGTGTCCCATCCGTCGACCAGGCGGGGGTCCAGTTCGAGTGCTCTGTCGTAGTGGGCGATGGCCGCTTCAAATTGCCCGGTCGCCTCCAGGGAAAGGCCCAGGCCGTAAAGGATCGGGGCATTCTTGGGCTGGAGCTTCAGGGCAACGCGAAAGCTGCTGATGGCTTCGCCAAATCGCTTGAGGTTTGCGAGGGCGATGCCCCGGCTGTAATGGGCCTGATAAAAATCGGGCTTGATCGCTATGGCGCGATCATAACTGGCGATGGCGTCGTCATATCTTAGAGCACCAGCGAGCGCCAGGCCGTGGTTGGAATGCGCCCCGAAGTCGTTCGGCGCGATGCGCAACGCCTTTGCAATCAGCTCAATGGCTTTGACATGATCGCCGCGCTGGGACCGCAGAACCCCCCACATATGAAATGCGCGATGGTCGCGCGGCCCGCTTTCAGCCGCTTGCCGGTACAGCTCCTGCGCACGGTCCAGCTCACCGCGCTGGTGAAGGTTGAAGGCCTGCTGCAGCAGCGTATCCATGTGCACCATTTATCTAAGTATAGTCTGAAGCCTCTTCGCTTCCAAGAAGCCTGCAATAGCAGCCATGCGCGCTGTTCGCCATCGGCCAATGCCGGAACTGATCCATGCCGGGCATTCCCGATCTGGCGCATTCAGCGATTGCGCAACCAGGCACAAAAAAACCCGCCCTGATCTCAGGGCGGGTTTCTTGCAGGACAGGGATGCCCCAAAGGCAGTTTTACGTTTTGAAGCGCACACCCACGCGGTACACGCGCCCAAGGATGTCATAGTTGAAGAGCGGAGCAGCGGGTCTCTGCCAGGCGTTACCACCGGGCCCCACATAAAAGACCGGGGGATCCAGATTAAACACGTTCTTGATGTTCAGGAAGATATCGACGTTGTCGGTGACGTTGTAGCTGCTGTTAAGGTCGAGATACCAGGCGCTGGGGATATAGTTATAGCTGGTGGTGAGGTTGTTGGCGGTGGAGACCGGACAAGCCGTGGTACAAGTGATCCAGTTCGAGTTGTACGTCCCCTCGCTGATGCCGCGCAACGTGACACCGAGCGATACGGCATCCAGGTTATAGCGCGCGGACATCTGGTATTTCCAACGCGGCGGATTGGCAGTTGCGTTCATCCCCACGGTATCGATCACGGCGACGCCCGGTGCGCCGGAATCTTGGATATCCTCGATCACATGCGTGATGTTCGCCCCCAGGGAGATGTCTCCCAGCCAGCCTTCCTGGATCGCATCCAGGGACGTCTGGTAGGTGGCGGCGATATCGAAGCCCGAGGTCTTTTCGGACGCGAAATTCAGCGGAGCCGTCCTGATTTTAAGGATCGGCAAGCCATTGAGGGAGGTGCCGACCGTTGACACGTTGGCGCACGCAGCCGCCTGGCCCGCGAAGCACAGATCGAGCGTCTGCTGCGCGCTGTATGAAGTGATCGCCTGCTTGATGTTGATGTTGTAATAGTCGAACGACGCGCTGAAGCCCGGGAGGAAGTCTGGCTGATAGACGACGCCCAACCCGTACGACAGGGCGACTTCCGGCTTCAGGTTGGGGTTGCCTTCCGAAGAGCCAAAGTACTGGGACGTCTGGCCACCGAAGAAGGGATTGGTGATCGTATTGTTCGAGCTGACAGGAGCGGAATAATAGTCAACCAGCGTCGGCTCACGCGCATCGTTCGAATAGGTGCCGCGGAAACGGAAGCCGTTGAGGACGCCGCCAAGTTCCGGCGGGGTGTAGTTCAAGCCCAGTTTCCAGGTCTTGATCAGGCCGAAGGTCGAGTAGTTGGTCATGCGACCCGCGGCGTCGAAGTCCAGGCTTTTCGCCCAGGATGTGTTCATCGCCAGCGGAATGGAGGTTTCGATATAGCCTTCGTCGATCGTGTACTGGCCATTGTAAGGCGTGCCGGACGTAATGAACCAGGATTGGGCCACTTCGCCGGGATCGGCATCGGCGCCAAGCGATTCCCTGCGATGTTCGTAGCCGGTCGCGATCGAGATCGGGCCGGCCCAACCGGTGAACGGTGCGCCGCTCACGTTGAAGCCATAGACGGTCTGTATCGTGTGGTTGCGGAAGTAGTGCCCCGTACTGATTCCGCCGGCAAACGTGTTTCTGTTATCAGCTTGACCGGGCAGGCTGGTGACGTAGTTGACGGCCTCCACGCTGTTAACGCCGGTGCCGAACACATTGTACGGCACGCAGCCATCGTTCGGAGAGGTGAGGGTCGAACGGCAGACGATGGCGCCCGTACCGGGCTGGCGGACCACGTCAATGGCCTTGGCATACTGGTCAACCGCCAGCGTCATGTGCGCCGCGCTGGCGCCCCGGTTGTAGCCGTAGGACAGATGCGCATCCCACGACCAGTTGGTGTCAAACAGATTGAAGTCGCCGTCCGCGCCGATCAGGGTGCGCGTGACGCTGCGATCATAAAGTGCGGTCGTTCCCGGAACGTCTCCGTTCATCGTGCCCATCTGGAACGAGGTGATCCCAGCCGCCGTCATCGACTGCTGGACCGCTATCGGGATGAGGGGATTCTGGTTGGTGATGGTTATGTCGCCCAGCCGGTAATTGTTTACCAACGAGGACTGTTCGTGGTTGTGGGCCCACTGCGCCGAGGCATAGATATTGATGTGGTCTGTGAGGTCGAAGCTGACGCGTGCATAGGCGTTCTGGTTGGTTGCCCTGGGGGATATGGGCACCTCGATACCACCGCTCATCCGCTGGTTGGTCGACTGCCAGCCGCCACCCTGCATGAACGGATTGGAAATGAGACTTCCAAAGGTGATTTTCGAGACCGCGCCATTCTGGCCGAAGATGGTTCCCCTGAGCGGACCCGAAGTGATCAAGCCGCCAGCGGAGGCCTGGCTCATGCCGACATGGTTTAGGGCGAGCTGCCGCGGCACGCTGGTGGATAGGCCAGGACCCGTCCCGTAGGCCGGGTTGTTTACCATCTGGTAGCCCTGCTTGTCCCAGGTACGCTGGTTTTGGCCCGCCAGGATGCCATCATTGCCGCCCGCTTCGCCCGAGACCACGAAATGGCCACGGCCGCCCCAGAAGGACGTGCCGGCGGACATGGCGCCCTTCCAGGCTCTATCGTCGCCATATTCCGTCTGGCCGGCGGAGAAATCGCCCTTGACGCCAACATACTTGTTGTCGAGGACGATGTTGACCACGCCCGTAAGCGCGTCGGAACCATAGACCGCGCTGGCGCCGCCGAACACCGTGTCGATACGCTGGATCAACTGCTGCGGCAGCTGGCTTACGTCCACGATGCCGGTAGAGATGTTGCCGACGACGCGCTTGCCGTCAACCAGCGTCAGGGTGCGTATGGCGCACAAACCGCGAAGACTGAGGCCGTTGATGGACCCCTGGCTGTTGTTGATGCCGGGCGCCGTGGACAGGGGCGTCGTGGAACCGGCAAATTGGGGAAATGTGTTGAGATAGTCAGCGGCGAAGCTGGTCGCCGAGGTCTCGATGTCGTCCATGCTGGTAACGGTCACCGGCGTGGGGGCGGCAAAGCCGTCACGTATGATGCGCGATCCGGTGACGACGATGGCTTCGACTTCCGGCGTGGGCGCGGCGGCCTGGGCCAGGGCAGCGCCCGCGCTGCCCCCAAGGATCGCAAGCATCAGCGGTGTGGCGCTCAGCGTGCCAAGAAAGGCGTTCTTCAAAAGGCGCTTTTGCGTCCTGAAGTCATTCATTTGGAAACCCCCGGTTACTCATTGAAACGTGACAGAAACCTGCCCTTCATCCGGCCCCGGCCATATACGCGGTTTGACGTATGATGCACTGCGGTAGATGCCGCGTTATGTCGCAGTAAATAGGCTGTTTGACGCATACCGTGGAGCAGCATTGGCGGCCGGTACGGCGCCTCAAGGGCGTGTCTGTGAGCCATGCTTCCCGGTGGCGTCAAATCCCGTCACGCCCGACAAAGTGCCGCCACGGCGGGGCTTGATGCCGGGCGCGGCCGCCTTGCGATACTGGTTAACGGCGCACCCGCGGGCCCATGGCCTGCCCGCCGCAGCCTCGTCTTCACCAGGCCGCGACGGCACCATCACTGCGAGGATCCGACGCCCCCTCGAGAACGCCGTTTGGATGCCGGACAATCGCGCCCGCATGGCCCATCATGCTCGAAAATGCCGGAACGATTTCAACATCATGTCCGGCAGCCCCCAGTGCGGCCAGGACATCCGGCGCCACGCGATTTTCCACCTTCAACGTGGCGGTAGCATCACCCCAGGTGCGTCCCAACAGCCATCTGGGCGCCGTTATGGACTCCTGCAGGGGGGTGTTGAACCAGGCATACCGCGAGAACAATGCCGCCTGAGTCTGAGGCTGCCCTTCCCCACCCATCGGTCCATAAACCATCGATCGCCCGTCATCGAAGCGAGCCATCGCAGGGTTCAGCGTATGGAAAGGCTTCACGCGCGGACGCAGGGTATTTCTTGCATTTGGATCGAGAGAAAAGGAACAGCCGCGATTTTGCCAGGTAATCCCGGTGTTCCGCAAAACAACGCCTGATCCAAACTCAAAAAAGATGCTCTGTATCAGGCTGACGGATCGGCCTTCCCGATCCACCACGCCAATCCAGACTGTATCACCGGCAGAGGGAGCCACCGGCCAGGGCAATGCAGCAGCCGGATCGATGCGGCCAGCCAGATCGTCCAGAAGTTCGTCGCGAAGAAATTCCGAAGCAGGCGTGCGCATGAACCGCGGATCGCAGATTTCCCGATCACGAACCAGGAAGGCTTGCTTGGTTGCCTCGACAATCCCGTGGATGTGATCAAATCCTTCTGGCGTTGTGACGCCCAGGCGATCAAATAGCGCCAGTATCATCAGTGACGACAAGCCTTGAGTCGGCGGCGGCATGTTGAACAGCTGTGCGCCAGTGACCCGCACTTGAAGCGGAGATTGCTGCAACGGCCGATAATCGTTCAAGTCATCGAGGGTTAGAGGCGAGCCAGCCTCATCGAGATCTGCGGCGACCAATCGGCTGAGTGGCCCCCTGTAGAAGCTGTCCAACCCTTCGTCAGCCAACTGTCGCAAGGTACGCGCAAGAGGGCCCAAGCGCATGATCGCCCCTTCGGGCAGCGCTTTGCCTTCGGCGAGGAACGTGTCTGCGAAGCCGGTTATGGGCAACAAGCCCGAAAGTTTTTCGGTCGTAAGCTCTGCCTGGCTTCGCGTGACAGGAAAGCCGCCGTCCGCATACGCGATGGCGTCACGTAATATCCGGCTCAAGGGCAACCCTGTTTGCCAGCCGTTGCTGATCTTCAGCGCGGCTTCCCAACCGGCGATGGTTCCAGCCACGGTATTGGCCGCCAGCGGCCCGCGCTGGGGGACCGAAGCCAACCCGCTGCGCTGATACAGATCCGCGTCCACATTGGCGCCCGTGACCCCGCATGCGTCGATGGCAATCGGCTGCGCTTCATCCTGCGAAATCAGCCAGAAGCTGTCGCCACCGATACTCGTCATATGGGGATATACAACAGCCAGACAGGCTATGCAGGCGACGGCCGCTTCAATTGCCGTACCGCCGTCCCGCAAAACTTGCAGTCCGGCCTGGCTGGCCAGGTGGTGCGGCGAGGTCACCATTCCATTGCGTGCCCGGGGTGTGTTCAACATGCCTTAATCCTCCGGGCTCAGTCGCATGGCGGGAATGGGTTCGCCTGAACGCCAATGCTATGCGTGGGTGGCGTCTCGTGCCGGGCCGTGATGCGCACCCAGTCGAGCGGTCAGCCAGGCATAGACAGGCCCAAGAAAATTCATTGCCACGCAGGCAAACAGGGCCATGACCGGATTCTTGGGGTCAGGACCGAAGCCGCCGAAAAAGGTCGCAAAAAAACAGGCAAATCCGAAAAACATCCCGGGGACAAATCCGATGGCCGGGATCCTTCCCAGGGACATCATCAACCCGTTAAGGCAAAACAGGATGACGCAATGCGCAAACACCGCAGCGGGACCGCGAAAGGCCGAGTCGGCCCACTGAAAGCCCAGTACAATCAGGAACGCCGTGACAGAACCGATCGGCATCGTGATCCAGAGCTTTCGCATAACCGAAGGCGTGGGTCCGCCCGCGGCAAAAGTACCGGCCCAGGCGATAAAAATCGCCCACGGCGGCAGATGCCAGGGCAGCATGCTGATGAAGATTGTCGTCACCGCAAGCGCAGAAGCCACAATTTCCGCAGGAGGTTTTTTCATTTGCCAGTCGTCCTTCGCTAATTCAATGCCGAAAGCGC
>JADLET010000073.1 GCA_020845975.1 Gammaproteobacteria bacterium
AACGCATACTTGATCTGCGCGGTGATCTGCGCGTCGGTCAGGTCAGGCAGAAAGGAAAACTGGCCCTGGGTGACGCGATTACCGTGATTGGTCATCATGATGGTTTCTCCTCTCTATCGTCAGACGCTGGCGGTTGCGGTTGGCACGAAGTCCGCGGTATCTGTGGATTCATAGTTGAAGCTGATGTCCTTCCAGGTATCCAGCGCGGCTTTCAGCGGCGAACACCACTTTGCGGCCGCCTCGAGGATCTGCGGTCCTTCCTTCAGATAGTCGCGGCCCTCGTTGCGCGCCTGGATCATGGCCTCCAGAGCGACACGGTTGGCGATCGCACCGGCCTGAATTCCCATCGGATGACCGATCGTTCCGCCGCCAAACTGCAGCACCACATCTTCGCCGAGGTAATGAATCAACTGGTGCATCTGGCCGGCGTGGATACCGCCGGAGGCGACCGGCATGACCTTGTTCAATGACGCCCAGTCCTGCTCGAAGAACAGGCCGTTCTCCAGGCTCATCGGTGTATGCGTCTGCAGGAGGGTGTCATAGAAACCCTTGATCATCAGCGGGTCTCCCTCAAGCTTGCCGACGACGGTACCGGCATGGATGTGATCAACACCGGCCATGCGCATCCACTTGCAGATGACGCGGAAGTTCATGCCGTGATTCTTCTGACGCGAGTAGGTCGAGTTGCCGGCGCGATGCAGGTGCAGGATCATGTCATTCCTGCGCGCCCACTTTGCCATCGACTGGATCGCGGTATATCCGATGACAAGGTCAATCATGACGATGACCGAACCGAGGCTTTTGGCAAACTCGGCGCGCTCGTACATATCCTCCATCGTACCCGCGGTGACGTTCAGATAGTGTCCCTTTACTTCGCCGGTCGCCGCGGATGCCTTGTTCACCGCCTCCATGCAGTAGAGGAAGCGATCACGCCAGTGCATGAAGGGCTGCGAGTTGATATTCTCGTCGTCCTTCACGAAATCGAGACCGCCCTTGAGCGCCTCGTATACGACGCGGCCGTAGTTACGGCCGGACAGACCCAGCTTGGGCTTGGTGGTCGCGCCGAGCAGCGGCCGGCCGAACTTGTCCAGGCGCTCGCGCTCGACCACGACGCCGGTGGCGGGCCCCTGAAACGTCTTCAGATACGCGACCGGGATGCGCATGTCCTCGAGGCGCAGCGCCTTCACCGCCTTGAAGCCGAACACGTTGCCGATGATCGAGGCGGTCAGATTGGCAATAGAACCGGGCTCGAACAGATCAAGGTCGTAGGCGATGTAGGCAAAGTACTGCTGTTCTGTCCTGGTGCCCGGGCCGGTATTCGGCACCGGGTCAACACGGAAGGCCTTGGCACGGTACAGCTCGCAGGCCGTCAGACGGTCGGTCCACACCACCGTCCAGGTCGCGGTGGACGATTCGCCGGCGACAGCGGCCGCGGCCTCATCCGCATCGACGCCGGGTTGTGGCGTGATACGGAACAGAGTGATGACGTCGGTCTCTTTCGGTTTATAGCCCGGCTCCCAATATCCCATCTTCTTGTAGGGGATCACGCCGGACTTGTAGCGTTCCTTCCCTTCAGCGATTGTTTCTGATTTGCCCATGGATCTAGCCTCCTGATCTTGAACCTTGATATGCGACAGAGCGCGCGTGGTCTGTTCACTTACGAACAGTCTGGTCTACGATGGGCCAATCGTGATATAAATAACAATCAAGAATAATCATATATACGATAGACGAACGTCTATGAATAAAGTGCGCCTCAGCCAGATTGCCCGGCATGCCAGCCTGAGGCAGTTGCAGGTATTCGAATCCATTGCCCGCCTGGGCAGTTTCACAAAGGCCGCGGACGAGCTTGCGCTGACGCAGCCCACCCTCTCGATCCAGATCAAGAAGCTCACCAATATCATCGGGATGCCGCTGTTCGAGCAGATCGGGAAGCGTGTCTATCTGACGAACTGCGGACGCATATTGCTGCAGGCCACCCGTGAGCTGTTCGACACCTTCTCGCGCCTGGACATGCAACTCGCCAATATGAAAGGCCTGAACAGCGGTCACCTGAACCTGGCCGTCGTGACGACGGCGAAATACTTCGCGCCGCGTGTGCTCGGTGAATTCTGTCGCCGCTATCCGGGAATCGAGGTCGCGCTCAAGGTCACCAATCGCGAGCGTCTGCTGGAACGTGTGGCGGATAACATGGACGATCTCTACATCATGGGGCAACCGCCCGATTCACCCGATGTGGAGTTTGAACCCTTCCTGCTGAACCCGATCGTAATCGTCGCGCCACGTGCGCACCCGCTCGTGACCGAGAAGGCGATACCGCTGTCACGTCTTGCGCAGGAACCGTTCATCATGCGTGAACCGGGTTCCGGCACACGCATGGCAATCGAACAATTTTTCAAACAGCATGATATCGAAATAAAAGGGAGGATGGAGCTAGGCAGCAACGAAGCGATCAAGCAGATCGTGGCCAGCGGCATGGGAATCGCAGGCCTGTCGCAGCATGCACTAATCTGGGAGGCGCCGATGGGAGAGATCGCGCTGCTCGATGTGAGCGGGTTTCCGCTCGACTGGCACTGGTACGTGGGTTATCCCGCGGGAAAACAGCTCTCGGTGGTGGCGCGGGCATTCCTCGCCTTCCTGCAGGAGGAAGGCAAACACATGGCCGACAGGCGCAGCAACATATTCACCAGTCTTTATCGCGAGATTGCCTGACTCCGGCGCGCGCCGGACGCGCGCCCTGTCTGTCTAGACGTCAAGGTTGGCGACAGACAGTGCGTGCTTCTCGATGAACTCGCGGCGCGGCTCGACCTGATCGCCCATGAGCGTAGTAAAGATCTCGTCTGCTGCCACGGCATCCTCGATCTGCACTTGCAGCAGGCGCCGGGTCTCGACGTTCATCGTGGTCTCCCACAACTGCTCGGGATTCATCTCGCCAAGTCCCTTGTAGCGCTGGATCTGCTGTCCACGCTTCGCCTCATCGATAGTCCATTCCATCGCCTGTTTAAATGAGGAGATCTCGAGGCGGCGTTCACCGCGCTGAATCACCGCACCGGCGCCGATCAGCCCGTCGAGCTGCCTGCCGAGTTCGACCATTCCGCGATATTCCGCGGAGGCGAAGAACTCCTGGGTCAACTGGCGCCGCGTGGCGATGCCGTGCAGATTTTCGACGATCTCGGCGCGCCACGTGAGCTCATCGGGATCACGCTGAACCGTAATGCCGAAACGCAGTCCCGGGGCACGGTCCGCGTTCAGCCTGGACATGAGCTGCTGACACCACGACTCCACAAGTGTGGCGTTACGGGCGTCTTCCATGCCGAGTTCGGGCATGTAGATCATCTGTTCCAGCACGCTGGCGTTCCACCGTTTGGCCATACGCCGGATCGTCGCCATGACCGCCATATATGAACCCGCGAGCGCCTCCAGGGCCTGCGCACTGATGGGGGGAGAATCCGCGTTCACGGACAATCGCGTATTTTCGAGCGCAGATTGCAGCAAATAGGCGTTAAGTTCGGCATCATCCTTTGCGTAGCGCTCCTGTTTCCCGCGCTTGATCTTGTACAGCGGGGGCTGTGCGATATAGATGTGTCCGCGCTGGACCAGCTCCGCCATCTGACGATAGAAAAATGTTAGAAGCAGGGTACGGATATGCGACCCGTCCACATCGGCCTCCGTCATGATGATGATGCGGTGGTATCGCAGCTTATCGGGATTGTATTCCTCCTTGCCGATGCCGCAGCCGAGTGCCGTGATCAGTGTCCCCACCTCTGCCGATGATATTATCTTGTCAAATCTTGCTTTTTCGACATTCAGGATCTTGCCCTTCAGCGGCAGGATGGCCTGATTACGGCGATCCCTGCCCTGCTTGGCGGATCCCCCTGCTGAATCGCCCTCGACCAGGAAGAGTTCGGAGAGGCGCGGATCCTTCTCCTGGCAGTCGGCGAGTTTGCCAGGCAGCCCGGCGACATCGAGCACTCCCTTTCGCCGGGTCATGTCGCGCGCCTTGCGAGCCGCTTCGCGCGCGCGCGCGGCATCGATGATCTTCGCGGTAATCGCCTTGGCTTCGCTGGGAAATTCGAGCAGGAATTCCTGGATCTTCTCGGCGGCGACCGATTCCACCACCGGACGAACCTCGGACGATACGAGCTTATCTTTGGTCTGAGAGGAAAACTTCGGGTCGGGACATTTTACGGAGATGACTGCGATCAATCCTTCGCGGGCGTCGTCCCCGACCATGGTGACCTTGGCCTTTTTGGCCAGACCCTCGTTCTCGATGTACTGATTCAGGGTACGGGTCAGCGCGGTACGATATCCCACCAAGTGCGTACCGCCGTCACGTTGAGGTATGTTATTGGTGTAGCAGAAAATATTCTCCTGATAGGAGTCGTTCCACTGCATTGCCACCTCAACCGAGATACCACCCCTCTGGCTGCTGAAGTAGATCACCGTATTGTGCAGCGGGGTCTTGTTACGGTTCAGATGCTCGACGAAGGCCCGTATACCGCCCTCATATTCGAAAATATCGGATTTATCGTTGCGCTCGTCGTGCAGGCGGATCCGCACACCGTGATTGAGGAAGGAAAGTTCACGCAGGCGCCGGGCCAGAATATCGTAGTGGAATTCCGTATTGGTGAAGATGCTTCTGCTCGGAAGAAAGCGTACCTCGGTGCCGGTCAGTTTGGTGTCACCAGTGACCGCCAGAGGCGCCACAGGTTCGCCCATCCGATATTCCTGCTGATAGGCATGCCCATCGCGGCGAACCGTGAGATTGAGTAGCTCAGACAGGGCATTGACCACGGAAACGCCAACCCCGTGCAAGCCGCCGGAAACTTTATAAGAGTTATCGTCGAATTTTCCGCCCGCGTGGAGCACGGTCATAATTACTTCCGCTGCGGAGCGCCCTTCTTCCGGATGAATATCGACCGGTATTCCGCGTCCGTTGTCCGTTACAGTGACAGCGCCGTCACTGTGAATGGTTACCGATATCTCGGTGCAGAAGCCCGCCAGGGCCTCATCGATGGAATTATCCACCACCTCGAAGACCATATGATGCAGACCGGTGCCATCATCGGTATCCCCGATGTACATCCCGGGCCGTTTGCGAACGGCATCCAGCCCGCGCAGGACCTTGATCCTTGAGGAATCATAGATTTGGGCGTCGTCCATCGACATCTCCATATTGGCTCACGAAAGGCCGGCGCATTATATCACTTCTATGAACACGCCATGTTCCACGTGAAACATCTTGTGCGGGATATCCACGACGTGTCGGCGAAACGCCGGATCGCTGGTGGTAATAATGGATTGAAAGCCCAGGACGCTGATCTTTCCAAGCAGTTGATCAATATGCTGCCCATCCAGCTCCGCAGCGAGATCATCCATCATGATCAGCGCCGTCCTGCCTGTAATCTCTGCCAGGGTGCGGGCCTGCGCCAAATACAGGGCATAGACCAGAACCTTCATCTGGCCGCGCGAGAGACGCTCCCGGACCAGACTCCCATGCACCGTGAAATCGATGTCCGCACGATGTGGACCGATTCGGGTGTACCCCAAACGCCTGTCCCCCTCCAGCCCCTTACTTAGCTGCTCCGAAAAATCCTTATCGCTACCCCAGCCCGGACGATATTCGAGGCAAATGGCGCCATCAATGCGCAGCACTGGCAATAACTCATTGAATATGGGAATAAACCGCTGCAGATACCCCCTGCGGTACGTATCAATCGATACCCCGCTTTCCACCAGCTCTCTGTCCCAAACCTCTGGTTTTGGCAATGACCTCTGTAACAAGATGTTCCGCTGCCTCAATGCGCGGCGATAGCGTTGCCAAGCCGGCAAGAATCGAGGTTCCACGTGGAACACTCCCCAATTCAGAAACGATCGCCTGAACTCGGGTCCTTGTGTAAAAACCCGATGGCTTTCCTGGTGAATGGTGACGGCAGGCAGATAAGGCGCCATTTCGGACAGTTTTTGCACAGTCCGGCCGGCAGCCTTCATGCGCATCCGCCCTCCTTCAGTTTCGTACTCCATTCCCAAGGTAGCGGTTCCTGAGCTTTCGCTGAGTACGTCAGCACTGAGCTGCATTTCGCTCGCACCGCGCTGTACCACCTGCGTCAATTGATGGGTACGGAAGGATTTACCGCTGGAGAGCAGGTGAATGGCTTCCAGCAAGCTGGACTTGCCGCTGGCGTTCTCTCCGAAGACCACGCTGAGACCCGGGCTAGGCGTCAGATTGAGGGCCTGGATATTTCTGAGGCCTCGGACTTTTAGGCGGACCAGCGTCATACCCTGGATGAGACAGATGGCGACAGCTCATGTGCAAAGCGGGCCATCCCGCCGGAATAGCGCGAGGGATTATGGAAGTTCGGAGATGGCAATGGTGCCGTTGGGCCTAGAGCCGCATCGGCATCACGATGTACCTGCACGTCTTGTCATCTACGCCCTGGATCAGACAGCTGCTGTTCGAATCGGTCAGGGTCATTGAAATCGTTTCGGAATTGCCGGCCGACAATGCATCGAGGAGGTAGGTCACATTAAACCCGATCTCCAGACTGTCGCCCGTATAGTCGATCGCGAGTTCTTCCTCGGCCTCCTCCTGCTCCGGATTGTGCGCAAGGATATGCATGATGCCGCTGGCGAATTGCATCCGCACCCCGCGGTACTTCTCGTTCGACAGGATCGAAACGCGAGACAAGGCCTGGCGCAGCGCCTCCCTGTCGCAGACCGCCGTCTTGTTGCCCCCCTTCGGTATCACGTTCTGGTAATCGGGGAAACGCCCATCGATCAACTTGGTGGTAAAGCTGATCTCGGCGGTTTTGACTTGGATGAAATTGCCTCCAACACGGACTTCAACCTCGCTGTCATCGTCAGAGAGCAGGCGATAGAGCTCCATCACGGCCTTTCTCGGGATAATAAGACTTTGATTTTTATCAATTTCCTTAGGATATGTGGTCTCGCACAGCGCAAGTCGGTGACCGTCCGTTGCAACCATCCGGATGATGCGGTTCTCCAGCTCCATCAAGAGGCCGTTCAGGTAGTAACGGACGTCCTGCTGTGCCATGGCAAAGTGGGTGCGGGCGATGGAGTTTCTCAAGGTGCGTTGTGGAAGCTTGAGCTGGGAGACCTTCTGGTTCACTTCGATGTTAGGGAATTCCATCGCCGGCAGGGTCGATAACACGAAGCGGCTTTTGCCCGAGCGAATGGTGGCGCGTTCGCCGCTGATGGAAATATCCAGCACAGCATCATCCGCCAGTGCGCGGCAGATATCCAGGAACTTGCGGGCAGGAAGAGTCGTGTCGCCATCGCTTGCCTTGCTGATCGCGGCATGCGAGAGCATCTCGATTTCGAGATCGGTGCTGGTCAATGTCAGGGATTCGCCGGATACCTTGAGCAGCACATTCGACAGGATCGGGAGGGTCTGTCGACGTTCGACAATCCCGCTTACCGTCTGCAACGGCTTGATCAGTGCATCACGTGTAATAGTAAATTTCATTTTTATATTTCTTCCTGAAATCTATAATAATTAGTCCCGCGACTTTCTCTGGATAACTTGATTAATCGATTTTCCATCAGTGAGTTGACGCTTCCGTTAACCTGTTGATGATGTCGGTATCCATGGCTGGGTATGCTGTGGATATCATGTGTGGCAAATGCGTCGCGTGTCCACAACCCGAATTATCCACAGGCTATCAACATCATGTCGTGAGCGTTCTCAACAGGTTTGTGTAGTCCTCATTCGTACGTACGTCGCTCTTTCTCAGCTCCAGGATTTTGCGACAGGCATGCAACACCGTCGTATGATCGCGTCCGCCGAAGGCCTCGCCAATCTCGGGCAGACTGTGACTGGTAAGTTCTTTGGCCAAAGCCATAGCCATTTGCCGCGGCCGCGCAACCGAGCGTGAGCGCCGTTTAGATAACAGATCCGAATAACGGATCTTGCAGTAGTCGGCGACAGTGCGCTGGATGTTTTCGATGGTCACCAGCTTATCCTGCAGGGCGAGCAGATCCCTGAGGGCATCCTTTGCGAGTTCCAGCGTGATAGGGCGACCGGTGAAGCGTGAGCTGGCAATCACGCGGCGCAGCGAGCCCTCCAGTTCGCGAACGTTGGAGCGCACGCGTTTTGCTATGAAAAAAGCGATTTCATCCGGGAGATCGACATTGGTCTGCACGGCTTTGCTCTTCAGGATTGCCACGCAGGTTTCCAGCTCGGGGGGGTCGATCGAAACCGTGAGGCCCCAGCCAAAGCGAGACTTCAGCCGCTCTTCCAGGCCGCCGACCTCCTTGGGGTAGCGGTCGCAGGTCAGGATGATCTGACTCTGCCCTTCTATCAGTGTATTGAAGGTATGGAAGAACTCCTCCTGTGATCGCTCCTTGTTGGCGAAGAACTGGATATCATCAATGAGCAGGGCGTCGACCGAACGGTAGTAACGCTTGAACTCGTCGATCGAGTTGTGCTGGAAGGCCTTGATCATGTCGCCCACGAACCGTTCCGAATGGACATAGACCACGCGAGACGCCGGGTTCCTCTGCACCATCTGGTTTCCAACGGCATGCATCAGGTGGGTCTTGCCGAGGCCGACGCCGCCATAGATGAACAACGGATTGTATGAGCGACCAGGATTTTCAGCCACCTGCGACGAAGCGGCACGCGCCAGCTGGTTCGATTTGCCTTCCACGAAACTCTCGAAGGTAAACTCCGGCTGCAGGTTGCGTATGTGGTGAACATCGTCATGATCACTGCGGCGAAAGAAACCGTTCTGGGGCGCCGCCGGCCGCGCCTGGGGCGGGGAAGGGCGGCGCATCGGCTGGGGAGGATCACGCTGGGGCAACGACGACGACCGGTTGCTGCCCACTTCCAGTGACACCTGCAGCGCGTTTCCGGCCTTGAGCCTGGTGGTGATCTCCGAAATCTGGTCGATGAAACGCTCGTTGACCCAGTCGAGTACGAACTGGTTCGGCGCCAGGAGGCGCAGGCTGGTATCGTTCTCGATCGCCTGCAGGGGGCGTATCCAGGTATTGAATTGCTGCGCGGTCAGCTCGGTTTCCAGATGGTCAAGGCACTTTTTCCAGAGCGAGCTATCCACAGAACGACGTCCTCCCATAAAACCGGGTGCCTGGGGCAGTAAAGCGGGCGAAGTCGGCAAGTGTATACCTGTTTATGGTGCTAATCCATACCCGAAAATACGCACCGTGCGACATTTCGATTGACACGCCCAAGGGAAAATTGGTAATGTTTCCCCCTTTCGATTTTGGGCAGCAAAAAGCTGATTTTCAGGGAATTTCCCGCAGGTTTTCCAGGCAGGGCAAGTCATGAAGAGACCATTTCAACCGAGTGTTCTGAAGCGTAAGCGTACCCACGGCTTTCGCGCGCGCATGCAAACCGCCGCAGGGCGGGCGGTACTGAGCCGTCGTCGCGCCAAAGGCCGCGCGAAGCTGTGCGCCTGAGTCCCAGTGCCTGAACGGATTGGAACCGGTTCGCTATCGTTTCGGTAAATCGCACCGGCTGCTGAAACCGAGTGAATACCGGTTCGTATTCCAACGCGCGCGCAAGCGAGCGGCACAAGGTTTCACTATATATATCTGTTCCAACGCGCTCGATCATCCCCGTCTGGGTATTGCGATATCGCGCAAGTGCGTGCCGAGCGCAGTAATGCGGAACCGCGCCAAGCGGGTCATCCGCGAGTGCTTCCGCTTGCGGTCGCACACGCTGGGGGGCGTGGACATCGTGTTTCTGGGCCGCCACGGCCTGGCCGGGCAGAGCAGGGACGAGCTGCGCGCCGTGGTGAATGCGCAACTAGCGGAGATTGAACAATGCGCAGGTTGCTGACGCTGTTAATCCGGGCCTATCGTTATGGGATCAGCCCGTATCTGGGCGCTCATTGCCGCTTCGAACCCAGCTGTTCACGTTATGCCGAAATCGCCATTTCCCGCTTCGGAGTCCTGCGCGGCGGGGGCATGGCCGTGCGGCGTCTGCTGCGTTGCCACCCATGGCATGCGGGCGGCATCGATCCGGTGCCTGAACGCGGCGCTCAACGATAAGTCGATACCACGATGGACAATCAGAAGATCATCCTGTTTTTTGCCCTCTCGTTCGTGCTGCTGCTGATCTGGCAGGCGTGGCAAGAGGATTACGGCCCCAATCCCGCCGACACCACAGTCCAGGCCGCAGCGTCACCGACCGCGGATATCCCCGCTGCTCCGGCCACTTCGGTCAGCGCCGCACCGGAAGGCGCGGTCCCGGTCGCAACACCTGGGCCGCGCGGTTTCCAGCGCGGTACGCGTGTCCGGGTCATAACCGACCTGCTCGACGTCGAACTGGATACAACGGGTGGAGACATCCGAACGGTCGCGCTGCTGGCCTTTCCGGTGTCCACGGAGAAAAAAGATATACCCTTCCGCCTGATGCAGGACGAGGGGACGCGCATCTTCATTGCCCAGAGTGGCCTGATTTCCCAGCAAGCCGCGCCTGATCACTACGCGGTTTACACCACGGAGGCAAACGAGTATCGCCTGCAGGGGGATGAACTGCGAGTGCCGCTGCGCTGGAGTGCCCCCGCCGGCATCACCGTTACGAAGACCTATATCTTTTATCGGGACAGCTATCAGATCGGGATCGAGTACCGTATCGAAAACGCATCGGGCGCACCGTGGACAGGCCATCAGTACCGCCAGTTCCAGCGCAGTCTGCCGGGCGATGATGAGAAATCGGCATTCCTGTATACCTATACCGGTGGCGTGATTCACAGCCAGGAAGAGAAGTACGAAAAGATCGATTTCGAGGACATGGACAAGGAGAACCTCGACCGCACCATCACCGGCGGCTGGGGGGCCATGATTCAGCACTACTTCATCGGCGCCTGGCTGCCGGATTCGCAGGAAACCAATCAGTTCTACAGCAAGGCGCCCAAGGGCCAGCCCTATGTGCTGGGGCTGCTGTCCCAGGCCATGACGGTCGCGCCGGGTGAAGCGGGCGATTTCAAGAGCCGGCTCTACATCGGTCCGAAGGATCAGGCGCGGATGGAAAAGGCCGCCGAGGGCCTGCGTCTGACGGTCGATTACGGCATGCTCACCATTCTTGCCCAGCCGCTGTTCTGGCTCATGAAGTATATCCACGGACTGGTCGGCAACTGGGGCTGGTCGATTATCCTGCTGACATTGATGGTCAAGCTGGTGTTCTACAAGCTGTCGGAGACCAGCTACCGTTCGATGGCGAACATGCGAGTGTTGCAGCCCAAGCTGATGCAGTTGCGCGAGCGTTACGGCGACGACCGCCAGCGCATGAGCCAGGCCATGATGGAGTTATATAAAAAGGAAAAGATCAATCCTCTCGGCGGCTGTCTGCCGATGGTGGTCCAGATCCCGGTATTCATTGCGCTGTACTGGGTGCTGCTCGAGAGCGTCGAGTTGCGCCAGGCCCCGTTTGTGCTGTGGATCCATGACCTCTCCACCAAGGATCCCTATTACATCCTGCCCCTGCTGATGGGCGTGACGATGTTCATCCAGCAGAAGCTCAATCCGCCGCCGCCCGATCCGATCCAGGCCAAGGTGCTGATGGCGCTGCCGTTCATTTTCACGCTGTTCTTCGCCTTCTTTCCCGCGGGCCTGGTCGTCTACTGGGTGGCGAACAGCGTGCTCTCCATCCTGCAGCAATGGTACATAACGCACCGGATCGAGAAGTCGAGCAAGACCGCCAAGGCTTGAGCCCGGTCTCGCCGCTTCCGCGGTCCACGCGGACCGCTTTCCCATGAATGATCGCGTCGACACCATCGCGGCGATCGCCACCCCGGCGGGGCGCGGCGGCGTCGGGGTGGTGCGCGTCTCCGGGCCACTCGCCGCCGAGATTGCCATCGCTGTGCTGGGGCGCGTGCCTGAGCCGCGACGCGCCGAGTACCACAACTTCCGCGCGAAGGAGGGTGAGGTGCTCGACACCGGCCTGGCGCTATTCTTCCCGAATCCTCATTCCTTCACCGGCGAGGATGTGCTGGAACTGCATGGGCATGGCGGCCCCGTGGTGCTGGACCGGCTGTTGCGCAGACTGCTGGCGCTCGGCGCGCGCCACGCCCGTCCCGGTGAATTCTCCGAACGCGCATTCCTGAATGACAAGATCGACCTGGCGCAGGCGGAGGCGATCGCCGACCTGATCGACAGCGCCTCGGAACAGGCGGCACGCGCGGCGACGCGTTCGCTTTCCGGCGAATTTTCCGCGCGCGTGCACGCGCTCGTAGAAACGCTTACGGCACTGCGCATGTATATCGAAGCAGCCATCGATTTTCCCGAGGAAGAGGTCGATTTTCTTGCCGACGCAGAGCTGCGCCGGCGGTTCCTCGAGATGAGAAACGACCTGGATGCGGTCATCGGCGCGGCGCGGCAGGGTTCTCTTCTGCGCGAAGGTATCCGCGTTGTGATCGCCGGCCGCCCCAATGTCGGCAAATCGAGCCTGCTCAACCGGCTTGCGCAGCGCGAGACCGCCATCGTCTCCGAGATCCCCGGCACCACGCGTGACGTGCTGCGCGAGCACATCTCGATCGACGGTCTGCCGTTGCATGTGATCGATACCGCCGGTCTGCGCGACAGCGCGGATCCTGTCGAGCGCATCGGTATGCATCGCGCCTGGTCGGAGATCGAGTCGGCCGACCGCATCCTGCTGGTGTGTGACAGCGCACGCTCCGATCTGGACGAGGACACCGCACTGCTGAAGTACCGGCCCGAACTGCAGTCGCGACTCACCAGGGTCTACAACAAGATCGACCTCAGCGGACATCCGCCCGCGCTGAATACCGGCGACGACGGCAGGGCGGAGGTCTGGCTCTCCGCCACGACCGGGGCGGGCATCGAATATCTGCGCACACACCTCAAGTTGTGCATGGGCTATCAATCCGCCGACGCGGGCGTATTCAGCGCGCGCCGGCGCCACCTCGACGCGCTTGCGCGTGCCGATCGAAACCTGACCGAGGCCCTGCGCCAGATCGAAGAGGCGCACGCGGGGGAGCTTGCCGCTGAAGAACTGCGCCAGGCCCAGCAGGCCCTGGGCGAGATTACCGGCGAGGTCACCAGCGACGAGCTGCTCGGGCGCATTTTCTCCAGTTTCTGCATCGGAAAATAGTCGCGCTCTATTAATAGTATGGCGGCGCCGGGACGTCATCCATGCGCGACACACGAACACCTGCTCTTATCCGATCTGGCACGACCCTATAACCCGAAAGTCTTAAAGTTTTCATGACGGTTGCCGATGAATCAGTCGCATGAATCGGATGGTGATGTTTCACAGAAAATAACCGGAAAATCTCCATGGAAAATCCCTATAAAGACGGCCCTGATCAGGCCGCGGAATACCTTCGGCTGGCCCTGTTGCTGCTCGCCAAAAACAGGCTGCCGGTTTCACCGCTGAATTACCGGATGGCCTATGACAGCGCCGCCGGCAGCAGCGAGGTGCTGAAACAGGCGCTGGATGATGCAGTAGTGTTTCCCGACAAGCCGCTGGCGGAGCACCTGTGGGAGAACTACCGACGTTGTTATATCCAGGACGACGAGACCCTGGACAGCATCCGGCAGGAACTCAAGCTGCTCATCACCAACATGCAGCAGGACATGGACCGTTCCGGTGGCGCCTTGCAGAATTATTCCGCGCGTCTCGGCCGGTTTTTGAGTCTGCTGGGCGCATCGCCGTCGCCCGAGGATATGGAGATCGAGGTCAAGCGCGTGATCGACGATACCCGCGCGGCGGAACAGACGCATCGGCAGTTCGAGAGCCAGATCAGCCAGATCTCGGGAGAACTGGAGGCCTTGCGCAACGAGTTGATGCAGGTCAAGCAGGCCTCGCTGACGGATTCACTGACCGGCATCGCCAATCGCGCCTCTTTCGACGCCTATCTGGAGCAGGCGCTGGACAAGGCGGAGCGGGACGGTTCCCACATCTGCCTGTTGCTTGCCGACGTCGATTTTTTCAAGAACGTCAACGATTCCTACGGCCATCTGGTGGGCGACAAGGTGCTGCGATATGTCGCCGCCACACTGAAACGCTGTGTGAAAGGCAGCGATTTCGTCGCCCGATTCGGTGGAGAAGAATTCGCGATTGTGCTGCCGGATACCGACCTCGATGGCGCCTATACCGTCGCCGAACAGATTCGCATGGCGATATCCAGCGGCCGCCTGAAGGACATGAACTCTGGCAAGGCGTATTCACGCGTCACCATTTCGATCGGAGTCGCCAAGTCCGCCCGGGCGGATCTGCCCGGGAATCTGATCGAGCGGGCCGATCGCATGCTTTATCAGGCCAAATCGGGTGGACGGAATCGCTGCGAGAAGGCGGCATAGTCTCTCGAGAAAGCTGATTGTTGCAGCCTTGCAACAAGATATTGGCTACATCGTCTTCTGGTGAAGTAACTCAAGATAAATTAAGCGGGATCATCATATGAAAATAAAGTTTCGGTATCAATTATGGCTGTTGGCGTTAATCGGACTCTTGACCTCGGCTTCCCTTGGTGTTCAATCCCTGTTCACGCAACAACGCACAGCAGAAATTGTGGATAGCAATGAAGCCAAGCTGACCGCGCTGATGAATAGTGGCACGGCAGATATGATGCACGAGGCCATCCGTTCGGACGTGTTGGGCGCGCTTCTTACGGCGAAAGGGGATGGTGAATTAAAGAAAGAAGAGATATTGAAGGCGTTTCAGGAACATCGGGAGATGATAATAGATCTGGTGACAAAATCGCTGTCACTACCACTGTCCGAGAAAACCTTGGGCAAGCTGGAAGAGATTAACACAGAGATCCACACCTACACATCCATCGCGGACCGCACGATACAGGATGCCTTCGATGCGCCTGAAAAATCACATCTTGGGCGGGCGAAATTCGAGGATCAGTTTGAGTTACTCGAGAAGAGCATGGCAATGCTCAGCGAGAGCATCCACGAAGAGTCCGATCTGAGCACAGAAATTCTCCACAGCAATTTAAACAAATCTTTCACCTGGCAACTGGTCACGCTCCTGCTTGGTTCCTTTGTGCTGCTGATCTTCGCATGGACCATGATTCGTCGAATCAGTGCACAAATTGGCGGAGAGCCATCAAAGGCCGCCGAGGTGGCGAGCGCTGTGGCGCAAGGTGATCTGTCAGTAGATGTCCCGGTGGTTGGGTCGAACGATCACAGCGTAATGGCGGCGATGAATCACATGTGCCGCAATCTGACCCAGACCATCATGAAGGTGAGCGAGACGAGTGCGTCAGTGGCGACCGGTGCGCGGGAGATCGCCGCCGGCAACCTGAACCTGTCGCAGCGCACCGAGGAGCAGGCCTCCAGCCTTGAAGAGACGGCCTCCAGCATGGAAGAACTGACCTCGACCGTGAAACAGAACGCCGACAATGCGCAACAGGCCGCCCAGCTTGCGAGTGCGGCGCGCGAGTCCGCGGAAAAGGGCAGCGAGGTGGTGGCTCGTGCGGTGGGCGCGATGGAAGAGATCAACGCCTCATCGAAGAAGGTGGCGGACATCGTCGGCGTGATCGATGAGATCGCTTTCCAGACCAATCTGCTGGCGCTGAACGCGGCGGTGGAAGCCGCGCGCGCGGGCGAGCAGGGGCGCGGATTCGCGGTGGTGGCAGCCGAGGTGCGCAACCTGGCGCAACGATCGGCGGCCTCGGCGAAGGAGATCAAGACCCTGATCGGCGACTCGGTGCGCAAGGTCGACGATGGCGCGCACCTGGTGGCCCAGTCGGGCAATACGCTGGAGGAGATCGTGTCCAGCGTGAAGAAGGTGACGGACATCGTGGCGGAGATCGCGGCGGCGAGCCAGGAGCAGTCGGCGGGCATCGAGCAGGTCAACAAGGCCGTGATGCAGATGGATGAGGTGACGCAGCAGAATGCTGCGCTGGTGGAGCAGGCCTCGGCAGCCAGTCGCTCGATGGAAGAGCAGGCCGGCATGCTGAGCCAGATGATGGCCCATTTCAAGGTGAAGGGTGCGCCACTGCTGGGGCACAGCCCGGGCATGGCACATGTGAGCCGCCCGGCACAGCTGCCGCATAAGAATGAAAACAGCGGGGGCGGCAGCGCGACATCCGCCCGTCGAAACACTTCACGCGGTGCACGCCAGGCGACGCCTTCCTTGCGCGCCGTACCGGTTGCCGCTGCTGCCTCTGGCGGCGATACCGGTGTATGGCAGGAATTCTAGGGAAGCGGCAAGCTCTGGAGCGAACAGCGCAGGCTCTCGCTCCGGACACCTGAAATACTCGTAATCCTTTGCGCGGCGCCGCTGCTGTGGCGCCATGAGGCGGTATCTCAAGTTTTTTGCGCAAGTCGCCGATCATACCGGCATGACAGTGCCCCGGGACAGGGAGAGACCATGGCCTGGTGGGGGAGAACGGCGGAGCGGGACACGGTCTTAATTCAGAAGCAGGAGGGCAGGGATGAACAAGGATCTGAAATTTCTGATTGTCGACGATTTTTCCACGATGCGCCGCATCGTCAAGAATCTGCTGCACGATCTGGGTTATATGAATGTCACCGAGGCTGACGACGGCAAAACCGCGTTGCCCATGCTGCAGGCGGGCAACTTCGAATTCCTGATCACGGACTGGAATATGCCGGGGATGCCGGGAATTGAACTGTTGAAGGCGGTGCGCGCTGATGCCAGGCTCGCCAAGCTGCCGGTGCTGATGCTGACCGCCGAGGCCAAGCGCGAGCAGATCATCGAGGCCGCCCAGGCGGGCGTGAACGGCTACGTGATCAAGCCGTTTACCGCCGCAACACTGAAAGAGAAGCTGGACAAGATCTTCGCCACGCTGTCAGCGGCGGCTTGAGACAGCCATGTCCGCCGCCAGTGACGACATCCGGCTGAAATACGCCCCGTTGATGAAGCTTCTGGCGGAGGCGCTGGAGCAGAACGACGAACCCGGCTTTTACGGCACGCTCGATGAGATGGCGCGGTTGCGTGAAGGCAGCGTGCTGCACGAGATCGACGAGGTCACCCACGGTCTCGAACACGCACTGGCGCGCTTCTGCGCCGAGACGCGCATCACCGACCTGGCGGAAAAGGATGTGCCCGATGCGCGCGCGCGCCTGGAACATGTCCTGAAGATGACCGACGAAGCTGCGCATCACACCATGGATCTGGTGGAAACCGCCTGCGCGCCGGCGGAACGGATCAGCCGGCAGCTCGCCGAACTGACGATCCTGTGGCAGGGCGCGCATGCGGCCGAGGTTCCCGCGGCGTCTCAGGCAGCAGTGTCACAGGCCCTGGCCGCGTTCTGGACGCCGGCGCACGCCGATGCGGAGCAAGTGCGAAAGAATCTGCAGGAAGTGATTCTGGCGCAGGGCTATCAGGACCTTTCGGGTCAGATCATCCGCAGCGTCATGACACTCATCGGCGAACTGGAGAGCGCGCTGGTCGCGCTGATCCATCTCGCACGTGGATCGGCGACAGACTCGCCGGAGTCCGCGCAGAGCCATATCGGCGACATGACGCAGGGCTATGGGCCGGTCGTCCCGCGCGTGAACGATACCAATGTCGTCAACGGCCAGGACGACATCGATGCCCTGCTTTCCAATCTGAACATCTAGAGAAACGAATAAGTACCAGCTGGTTGTCATGCCTGCTTGTTCGGGCCTGACGAATCAGTCAGTCCATTCTTGGATCGCGAGTCAGCGCGGTATCCTTCAAACGCGACGATAAAGCGTCACTCGAGCGCGGCCTTCCGGCGCTTTCACCAGCGATGTGTTGGCATGCCCCTTCGGCGCGCCAGGCCGCATCAGCTTTATATCTCATGGATTTTCCAAAGGTTAATTTTGCCAGCCGGGTAACGGAGACGCATCCGGATCCGGGGTTGGCACGCATTCTGCCTTCCCAGGCCAAAGACTCAGCGCTTGTCCTATTTCGTTCCGGAGTGTGGATGCCGTCACACGACATGGCCGGACGAGCATTGACTTTAAAGCGAAACCATGCTTCGCCGATACAGGCTAGGGAGTGGGAGAAAATCCGAACGCATCGGACGGCTCCGGCGAAAAGATAATCGCCGAGAGGAGCCCTGTGACAGGGCGTCGGATCGCGTTTTCCTGGCCGGCATACAGACAGAGAAGGTTCACCATATGACAACAGACGATACCCCGGCGACGGGGCCGGGAGACAACCCCGCCTCCATGCCCGACATGGACAGCGCTCCAGTCAGCGCAGGCAATGGCCCGCACAGGGTCGTGCTGGGCGCCTCCTGCACGATCGAGGATGTCGCGCAGATGCGCGGCGATCTTGCGGCGCCGCTCGCGACGGGCAGGCCCATCATCATCGACGCCTCGCGACTCGAACGTGTCGATACCGCAGGCACACAACTGCTGGCGGCGTTCTGCATCGACTGTCTGGAGCAGGGCATCGTCTTCGCCTGGAAGCAGCAACCTCCGGTTCTGGAAGAGGCGATCCGCCTGCTCGGCCTTGGTGCGCTGATGGAGAGTCCGGGTGCCGTATTCGATACCGAGGGGGTGTCATGACAATCGATCTGGCGCAGTTTCATGAAATGTTTTTCCAGGAGAGCGCCGAGGCGCTCGACACGATGGAGCAGACCCTGTTGCAGAACAACGACGGGGCGGTAGAAAAGGAACAGATCGATACCATTTTTCGCGTGGCCCATTCGATCAAGGGCGGCAGCGCGACCTTTGGCTTTACCGGCATCGCTTCGTTCACCCACACCATCGAGACCCTGCTCGATCTGGTCCGCACCGGTCGCACCACCGTCACCCAGGTGGAAATGGACCTGTTGCTGCGTTCGGTGGACATCATGCGCGATATGCTGTCGGCCGAACAGCACAAGCGTCCGCTGGACGAGCAGGCCGTGGGCGAGCTGCAGGAGAGCGTGAAGGAAGTCATCGCACGCGTCAGCGGCAATGTCCCGCGGGCAACGTCCGCTCCGGCGCCCGCCGCTCCGTCAGCGAGCGCGGCCGAGCCGGTGGCGTCAGCCGCACCGCAGCAGGCGGCGCCTGTCCAGGCGGAGCGCTGGCAAATCGCCTTCCGTCCCGGATCCAATCTGCTCGCGCGCGGCAATGACCCGCTGCGTATCTTCCGTGAACTCTCCCGTCTGGGAGAGATCACCGTACGGGTCGACGCAGGCAGTCTGCCGCCGTTGTCTCAGCTGGACCCGCACCGCTGTTATCTGAACTGGAACATCGAGCTCGCCGGTCCGAAGGAGAAGGAGCCGATCGATGAGGTATTCGACTGGATAGGCGACGATGCGGACATCAAGATCACCGCGCCGGCCGGATTCTCGGCTGCAACCGTAACCGCGTTGGCCCCGGCGGTGGAAGCCGTGGCGCCGGCGGTTGCCGCATCCACGTCGAAGGCGCCGGAGGCGCGTCAGGCCGCGCCCGCCGACGCGCACAAGGCCGCGGCCAGCGAATCGACCTCGATCCGGGTCAGCATCGAGAAGATCGACGAGCTGATCAATACCGTGGGCGAGCTCGTCATCACGCAGTCCATCCTGAGCCAGCTGATGATAAACATGGATGGCCCGCAGGCGGAGGAATTGAGGAACGGCCTCGGTCATCTCGAACGGCAGATGCGCGCGCTGCAGGAGAGTGTAATGCGCGTGCGCATGCTGCCCATCAGCTTCGTATTCAACCGCTTCCCGCGCATGGTGCGCGATCTCAGCCAGAAACTCGGCAAGCGCATCGAACTGAAGATGACCGGCGAGCAGACCGAACTGGACAAGACAGTGCTCGAAAAGATTGGTGATCCGCTGGTGCACCTGGTGCGCAACAGCCTCGATCACGGCATTGAGACCATCGAGAAGCGCAAGGCCGCAGGCAAGCCCGAGGCGGGCACGATCCACCTGAACGCTTATCACAAGGGCGGCAACATCATCGTCGAAGTCATCGACGACGGCGCCGGCCTGAACCGTGATCGCATCATGGCCAAGGCGCGCGAACGCGGCCTGATCGGCGCGGACGAGGAGCTGTCCGACGACCGTATCTACAACCTGATCTTTCAGGCCGGATTCTCCACCGCCGAGAAGGTCACCGACGTCTCCGGGCGCGGCGTCGGCATGGATGTCGTGCGTCGTAACATCATGGAGCTGGGCGGAAACGTCCAGATCTTCTCGAATGCTGACCACGGCAGCACGGTGCGTATCCGGCTCCCGCTCACGCTTGCGATCCTCGATGGACAGCTTGTGCGCGTCGGCAGCGAGGTCTACGTCATCCCGCTGGTGTCGATCGTGGAGACGATCCAGGTTCGCCGTGAGCAAATCAACTCGGTTGCGGGCGGCCGCGCGGAATTGCTGCGCCTGCGGGAAGAATGCATACCTATCATCCGGCTGTACCAGCTGTTCGATGTGGAGGCGGACACCACGGACCTGCATGACGGCCTGCTGACCATCGTCGAATCCGACGGCCAGCGCATGGGCCTCTTTGTCGACGAACTGCAGGCGCAGCAGCAGGTAGTGATCAAGAGCCTGGAAACCAATTTCCGCCAGCTGACCGGAATCTCCGGCGCGACCATGCTGGGCGATGGCCGCGTGGCGCTGATTCTCGACGTGCCCGGATTGATATCTCTGTTCGAGAGTCGCGAGAAACTGTTGCGCGATGACAGGCAGGCCGCAGTACGTCACGCGGCGTGATAGGGCGAACCGGAGCCAGAAAGCAAGCGAGGTATCCACGATGCAGATGAACGCGGCGATGAGTGACAACACGATGAGTGCGGGCGAGTTCGCCACCGACGAGGCGGAGATGGGGTCGCAGTATCTCACCTTCGTCTGTGCGGGCGAGGAATACGGCATTGAAATCCTGCGTGTGCAGGAGATCAAGGGCTGGGAGGGCGCCACCCATGTCCCGCATACGCCGGTCTATGTGCTTGGCGTGATGAATCTGCGCGGGCTGATTGTACCGGTGATCAACCTGCGCGCGCGCTTCAATTTCGAGCCGCGCCGCTTTGACGCCTCCACCGTAGTGATCGTGGTGCGGGTGCAGTGTTCCATGGCAGAAAAAACGGTCGGCGTTGTCGTCGATGCGGTGTCCGAGGTCTACACCTTTTCGAACGAGGCCATACTGCCGCCGCCGGAGATTGGTGAGGGGATCGATGGATCCTGCGTCAGTGGCCTGGCGAGCGCGGGCGACAGGATGGTCATGCTGCTGGATATCGATCGTCTGATCGCCTCGAGTATCGAAAATATTTGAACAGGCTCGCCGGTCATGGCAGACCGGCGGGGCAAATAGATAGCTGGCTGCGAACCCGACTATACAAGAGAGTGGTTCATATAGATCTGAAGTGACTTTCTGCAACGCATGAAGCTTTGGAGGATGATCATGAAGATCAGTGTACGCATGAAATTGCTGGGCTTTGCCCTGCTGGGTACGGCCATGCTGGCCTCGATGGGTGTGGTGAGCTATCTGCGATGTGTTCGTATGAGCAGCGATCTGGACGCAGTGACGAACAATCTGGCGGCAATGCGCCATCACATGACGGCAGACATGATGCACGAGGCCCTGCTCGGAGATGTGCTCGCGGCCATCGCTAAGGATGCTCCCGGGGTGGAAAAAAACCCGTTTCTGGATATAGGCGAGATACGCAACCGTCTGCAGGAGAATTCGGACTTGCTGCGCAACATGATGCAGGAGAATGCGGGATTGCCGCTGAACGATGAGATCAAGGCGGGTATTGCACAGGCCCAGCCGGTGCTGGACAGGTATGTGCTGAGCGCGACCGAGATCGTCAATCTCGCATCGCAGGATCAGCGCGCGGCTGTCCGCGGACTGGCGGGCTTCTTTTCCGATTTCGAGCGGCTTGAGGTAGAGCTGGAGTCGCTGAGCGAGAAGATCGAGCAGAGCGCAATCGAGATACAAAAGAGCGCGGAAGACGAGGTCGTGCGCGGACGACGCAATACGCTGATCGCCACGATTGTCGCCCTGTTTGCCCTGAGCGTGGTTGCGATACTGCTGACGAGACGGTTTACGGATGCGCTCCGTTTGCTTCTGGATGGTTCGGGGCGGATTGCTGCCGGGGATCTGAGCGGGAGGATTGTCGTGAGCGGGCGTGACGAGATCGCTGATCTGGGCCGGGTCATGAACGACATGCGTGACAAATGGGTGCGGATTGTCAGCGACGTGAAGCTGGGCACCACCCAGATCACCAGCAGTGCGACCGAGATCGCCCAGGGTGTCAATGACCTCTCTCAGCGTACCGAAACACAAGCCTCCAGCCTGGAGGAAACCGCGTCCTCGATGGAGCAGATGACCTCGACGGTGAAGCAGACCGCGGACAACAGCCATCAGGCCGACATACTCGCGCGCGCGGCGCTGGAGGAGGCGGAGCAGGGCGGTGCGATCGTGCACAGGGCGGTGACGGCGATGGCGGAGATCGACGATTCGAGCGCGCACATCGCTGACATCATCGGGGTGATCGACGATATCTCCTTCCAGACAAACCTGCTGGCGTTGAACGCGGCAGTGGAAGCTGCGCGCGCCGGCGAGCAGGGCAAGGGTTTTGCGGTGGTGGCGGCGGAGGTGCGCAACCTGGCGCAGCGCAGCGCGGTAGCGGCCAAGGAAATCAAGGGATTGATCGAAGACAGCGTCGGCAAGGTAAAGACCGGTACTGAACTCGTGAACCAGTCGGGTGAGACGCTGGCGCGGATGATTGCCAGCATCAACAAGGTCGCCGCGCTGGTCAGGCAGGTATCCGGCGCCAGCCAGGAGCAGTCGGCGGGCATCGACCAGATCAACAAGGCAGTGATGCAGATGGACGAGATGACGCAGCAGAACGCCGCGATGGTGGAAGAAGCCTCGGCCGCCAGCAGAACGATGGAAGAGCAGGCGCGGCGTCTGGCGGATCATATGAATTTCTTCCGTGTGGGACAGTCGGGTGCAAAAGCGGTGCGCCGGCCCGCGCCATCGGGAGACACCGTTGATGATCTGGACCATGTGCTGAATGCCGCCTGAGGCGGGTAAGACGGCAAGGCCGCCGTGGAATTTATTGACGAGCTAAATACACACAGGAAGGGAAGACCGATGGACATGTTATGGAAACGTACGATTACCGTCAGGGTCATCGAGGCATTCGGAGTGCTGGTCGTTGTGGCGGTAGCGCTCCTGGCCAATATGTACGCCAGGCTGGGCGACATCAATGGCGCGAGTGAAGCCCTGGACCGCATCCGCGAGATGACCGTACAGACACAACAGCTGCGGCATTCCGTGCTCGACATGCAGTCTGTGTTCGCGGGCGCCGCGCTGACACGCGAGCGTGACGCGAAGGCGGTTTACGAACAGGCACTGGTCACGACGGCGCGCCTGGCCGGACTGGAGGCGCGGATCGATGGCGGAGCGACCACGGACATTGCTTCCGTGGAGGCCGGTCTGAATCTGATGTATCAGGCCGGTACACGGATGTTCGCGGCACCTGCACGCGGCCGGGATCAGGGTGACAAGGCGGCTGCGGAGTACGACGGGGTCCGTGTCTCCGTGATCCGCACCATCGATGCCGGTCTGGAGAAGCTGGACAGGCAGTACACGGAACAGTCGGCGGTACTGTCGCAGGCCACTGATGGACTCGTTATGACCTTGATTGGCACCGCAGTGGCCATTCTGGCCGGCGGCATTTTCGCGGCGTACATGCTCGTCCGCCAGATCGAGCGTCCTGTCCGTCTCGTGCGTGCCGCTGTCGACCGGCTTTCCCAGGGAGATCTCACCCATCGGACGAATTTCAGGGGCGGCGGTGAGCTGGGTGATCTGGCGGCGGAGGTCGATGGGTTGGCGGACCGGCTGAAAGGTATCGTTACCGCGATGATCGACAGCGCCGCGAACATCTCCACCGGGTCAAGACAGGTAGCGCGCGGCGTCGATGATCTCACGCGCGGCGCGGAAGAACAGGTATCCAGTCTTGCGGGCGCGATCTCTTCCGTGAAAGAGACGGAATCCAGGGCGCGGCAGGGCGCGGAGAACGCACAGGGAATGGATCGCCAGATCAGGACGGCGCTGGCGACGGCAGGCGGCGACTTCGGCCATGACATGACGGCGGCAATGTCCGCCATTGACGAGTCAGGCCGCAGGATCGCCGGATTTGTCAGGGTGATGGAGGAACTCGCCTCCCGGACGAACCTGCTCGCGCTCAAGGCCGTCGTTGAGGCCGCTCGGGCAGGGAAGCAGGACGGTGATTTTGCCGGGGTTGCCACCGAGGCACACGAAATTGCCCAGCGAAATGCCTCCGTGGCGAAGGATGCGCGCGGACTGATCGAGGAGCATGTCGAAAAAATCAAGTTCGGCAGGCAATTGGTCGATCAATCCGGACAGGTGTTGCACGGGATCATCGCAAGCGTCAGCGAGACCGCGGGAAATATCGCGGAGGTCTCCATGGCCACCCGGGAGCAGTCAGAGGGTATCGGGCAGGTCAACCGGGCGATGGGGCACATGGATGAGATGGTCCGGCAGAACGCAGCGCTGATCGGACAGGCCGCCGCCGCCACCCGCATGATGGAAGCGGAGGCGGGCAGGCTGCTGGAGGGCATCGCCTGCTTCAAGATGCACCGTATCCATACGCCCGTTGTAACGAATGGCAGGAAACAGCGCTTTGCGATTATGCGACGTTTCGGTCGGGACGAAATGATCGAGGCGACCGCCGCCTAGTGGCAGTGAATAGATGAGAATCGGGGAATAACCATGGCAAGGATAATGGCAGTCGATGATTCAGCCTCCATGCGCCGCATGGTGGCGTTCACGCTCACGGGGGCGGGTCATGAGGTAATCGAAGCCGAAGATGGGGTCGTGGCCTTTACCGCCGCCAAGAACCAGAAGGTCGATCTCGTGGTGACCGACGTGAACATGCCGAACATGGATGGCATCACGCTGGTGAAAGAGCTGCGCATGCTGCCGGCCTACCGGTTTACACCGATCCTGGTGCTGACCACCGAGTCTTCGGATGCCAAGAAGCAGGAAGGGCGGGCGGCAGGCGCCACCGGATGGATCGTCAAGCCGTTCAGCCCGGATCAGTTGATCGCCACCATCAGAAAGGTGCTGGGATAACACGAGGGCCGCGCGTGATGACGCGCTGGCCGATGACACGAGACAGATGCTGAGGAGAGAGACGATGAGCGCGGCCCAAGCGATGAATCACGGGGCGGAAGCAGAGGCACGGACTGACGACGCCACCGATCAGTTCCTGACCTTCGTCCTGGCGGGAGAACATTACGGAGTGGACATCCTGCGGGTGCAGGAGATCCGCGGGTGGTCGCAGGTCACTCATATTCCAAACACCCCGGACTATATTCACGGAGTTCTCAATCTGCGCGGCACGATCGTTCCGATCGTCGATCTGCGCATGCGCTTCGGCATCGAGCGCGTGGCCAACAGCCGCACCACGGTGATCATCGTGCTGAGGTTGATGCAGGGGGATCAGGATCGCATCATCGGTCTGGTGGTGGACGCGGTGTCCGACGTGTGCAACGTCGGCAGCGCGGAGCGCAAACCGGCGCCGGACTTCGGCGCCTCCGCGCAGACGGAATTCATCAGTGGCATGGCCGAGATCGATGACAGGATGGTGATCCTGCTCGATGTCGACCGTCTGTTTCACAGCGATGAACTGGCGGTGGTGGATACCGCGGCCGGATCGCGCCGACCCGGTTAATTCGGCGCCAACTCTAGGATGGGTAACAGGGGGAAGAAAGGCCATGTTTAAAAACATACCAATCAAGGCACGACTGATATTCGTGCTCGGACTACTGTCCTTGCTGCTGGTAATCAATGGTGGCGTGGGACTGTATGGAATGAATCAGACCAACACAAATCTGCAGAAGGTCTACGAGGTGGATACGGCGAACGTCGGCCGGCTGTCCGACATCGAGCGCATGCTCCTGAAGAACCGCATCGCGCTCTTCATCGCGGCCTCGGATCCATCGCCAGACACGATCCGGATGCAGACCATGCAGGTGGAAAAAAACGTCGCCGAGATCAATCGCATCTGGGATGAATACATGAAGACCAACCTCACGGACGAAGATCGTGTGCTGGCCGACGATTTCGCCACCATCAGCGATCGCTTCGTGAAGGAAGGCCTGATGCCCGCGGTCGCACAGTTTCGCGAAGGCAAGGTGGAGGATGCCCAGCGCCACCTGATCTACGTGCTGTTCGCCCTGTCACTGGCGCTGGAGCCACGCATGGATGCCATGCTGGACGCCTCGATGAGTCATGCCAAGGAGAGTTTCGACGCATCGCAGAAGCTGCACCATGAGGTCAATATGATCGGCATGGTCTGCGTGGTTGCGGGTGTCCTGCTGGCCGCCATCGTCGGCTTCTTCCTGATACGCGCCATCGTCCGTCCCCTGGGCGAGGCGATGAAGGCGGCGAACGACATCGCCGGCGGGGACCTGACCCGGCGGATCCAGGTCACCACCCGGGACGAGACCGGCAAGCTGCTGGCGGCGATGAAGCAGATGAGCGAGAAGCTCTCCGAGATGGTTGGCAAGGTCAGCGAGGCGAGCGCGTCGGTGGCGACCGGTGCGCGGGAGATTGCCGCCGGCAACATGAATCTGTCGCAGCGCACCGAGCAGCAGGCCTCCAGCCTTGAAGAGACGGCCTCCAGCATGGAAGAGCTGACCTCGACCGTGAAGCAGAACGCCGACAATGCCCGTCAGGCCAACCAGCTCGCCAACGCGGCGCGCGAGACGGCGGAGAAGGGCAGCGACGTGGTGTCGCGCGCGATGGGCGCGATGGAAGAGATCAATGCCTCATCGAAGAAGGTGGCGGACATCGTCGGCGTGATCGATGAGATCGCTTTCCAGACCAACCTGCTGGCGCTGAACGCGGCGGTGGAAGCCGCGCGCGCGGGCGAGCAGGGACGCGGATTCGCGGTGGTGGCGGCCGAGGTGCGCAACCTGGCGCAACGGTCGGCGACCTCGGCGAAGGAGATCAAGGACCTGATCGGTGACTCGGTGCGCAAGGTGAATGATGGCGCGCAGCTGGTGGATCAGTCGGGCAGGACGCTGGACGAGATCGTGTCCAGCGTGAAGAAGGTGACGGACATCGTGGCGGAGATCGCGGCGGCGAGCCAGGAGCAGTCGGCGGGCATCGAGCAGATCAACAAGGCCGTGATGCAGATGGACGAGATGACGCAGCAGAACGCTGCGCTGGTGGAGGAGGCCTCGGCGGCCAGCCGCTCGATGGAGGAGCAGGCCAACATGATGAGTGACATGATGGGCCGCTTCAGGACTAACAGCTCAGCTGCGGCGCGTTCGATGTCCGCGGGGGCTGCGCGTCGATCGAAGTCCGAGGCCGCGCCGGCGCGCGCGGAATCGAAGTCGGACCGGATGATCAAGGTTAATCCGCCGAAAGCGGCGAGTCGCACGCAGGATGCCGGGTTTGATGACGACATGGCGATGCCGCCGGCGCATGCCCGCGTCAATGGCAAGGTGAACGGCAGCAGCGCCGAGGAGTGGCAGGAGTTCTGATGTCTGCTGGCAACCGGGCCGACCGCGGTCGGCCCGGTCCGCGCTGCTGGATGAGAGAGCATCATTAATTAATACCGGGGTCTGCGCGATTAAGGCGCGGGAGTCCCCGGATAAGGAAGCGGAGAAAGGTCATGCGTAATACCGGGCCGGTAACAAACGTCGAGCGTCACTACGGCGAGAACGAGCGCATCGTATCCAAGACGGATTCGAAGGGGCGTATCACCTACGTCAATCACACCTTCGAGGAGATCAGCGGGTTCCGTAAGGAAGAGCTGATCGGCAAGGCGCACAATATCGTGCGCCACCCCGACATGCCGCCGGAGGCCTTCGAGGATCTGTGGACCACGATCAAGACCGGCAAGTCCTGGCGGGGGCTGGTGAAGAACCGCTGCAAGAATGGCGACCACTACTGGGTCGAGGCCAACGTCAATCCGATCGTCGTGGACGGCCAGATTACCGGCTATGTATCCATGCGCTCGCGCCCGACGCGCGAGCAGACGGAGGCGGCGGAGGATCTCTACCGCCTGGTGCGCGAGGGGAAGGTCCCGCACATGCGCATCAAGGAAGGCAAGGCGGTGTATCGAGGCCTGCGCGGCTGGCTGGGGATGCTCGGCTCGCTGAGCGTGAGGGCGCGGCTGTCGATCGGCATCGCCATGCTGACTTTCACGGCGATCGGCCTGCATTTTCTGGGGGCTACCACCGGCGTCATGATCGGCGTGAACAGCGCACTGCTGGTCGCGATGGAGCTGTATATGGCACGCATCATCACGCGCCCGCTGAGCCAGGCGGTACAGGTGGCGAATGCGATCAGCGCCGGCGATCTCGACGTGGAAGTGGAGGTCAGGCGCGATGATGAGTTTGGCAAACTGCTCTACGCCCTCGATATCATGAAGGGGACGCTGAAGGGCATCGTCGATGATGTGGAGTCCAAGGCCACCGAATTCAATCATACCGCGATCGAGATCGCGGCCGGCAACGACAGCCTGTCGCAGCGCACCGAGGAGCAATCCTCCAGCCTGGAGGAGACCGCCTCCAGCATGGAGGAGCTGACCTCGACGGTAAAGCAGAACGCGGAAAATGCCGACCACGCCAACCGGCAGGCCGAGGAGACGCGCAAGTCGGCCGAGAAGGGCGGCGAAGTGGTGGCCAAGGCGGTCGACGCCATGAGCGCGATCAATCAGGCGAGCAAGAAGATTGCCGACATCATCGGCGTGATCGACGAGATCGCGTTCCAGACCAATCTGCTGGCGCTGAACGCGGCCGTCGAGGCCGCGCGCGCGGGCGAGCAGGGCCGCGGGTTCGCGGTCGTGGCCGGAGAGGTGCGCAACCTGGCGCAGCGCTCGGCCACCTCCGCCAAGGAGATCAAGGAACTGATCAATGACAGCGTGACCAAGGTCGATGCCGGTACCGAGCTGGTCAACGCCTCCGGCCGCAGGCTGACCGAGATCGTCGACGGCGTCAGCAAGATGACCACGATCGTCGCCGAGATCGCCACCGCCAGCCGCGAGCAGACGGCCGGCATTGAACAGATCAACCAGGCAGTGATCCAGATGGACGACCTGACACAGCAGAATGCGGGACTGGTGGAGAGGGCGGCGCGGGCCAGCCGTACCCTGGAGTCAGAGTCCCAGCACCTGATCCAGGCAATGGAATTTTTCAAGAACGTCCAGACGCCGGGCACACACTCCAGGGCGCCGCGCGCACGTTCCGCGGCGCCGGCCACCACCGCCGCGCGCGTTGATGAGCAGATCGAGACCGAAGAGGTCGAAGTCCCGGCCGCGATCCTGGCGCAGGGACGCCAGTCCGCCGGCGCGGGTTCGGAATGGTCCCAGTTCTGACGGGACCAGTGGCGGTATCACGGATGAAATCAATCCAGGCAATCGGGCATGCGGGGTGAGATATGGCGTCAGGCAGTCAGGCCAGGGCGGGAGTCTACGAGCGGGACCTGGTGTTCACGGACGCGGATTTCGACTACATCCGCCGCGTGGTCGTCGAGCAGACCGGCATCGTCCTGTCGGATCAGAAACGCGAGCTGGTGTACGGCCGGCTCGCCAAGCGCCTGCGTGCGCTGGGCCTGCATACCTTCGCGGACTATTGCGGCCATCTCGAACGGAGTCCGGATGAGCTGCACGAACTGGTCAATGCCATCACCACCAACCTGACCTCGTTCTTCCGCGAACCGTATCACTTTGATTATCTGCGCGACACCGTGCTGCCGGAGCTGCTGCGCAGCAATGCGCAGAGCCGCCGCATCCGGATCTGGTCGGCGGGCTGTTCGACAGGCGAGGAACCCTATTCGATCGCCATGGTGCTGCGTGATGCGCTTCCGTCCGGCGAGGGCTGGGACGCCAGGATTCTCGCCACCGACATTGATTCGAATGTGCTGGCGAAGGCGCAGGAAGGCATCTATCAGGAAGAGCGCGCGACCGGTGTCCCCGAACGCTACCTGCGGCGCGGTTTCCGCAAGGGGCAGGGCGACCACGCCGGCATGCTGCGGGTCGGCGACGAGGTACGTTCGCTGATCACATTCCGCCAGCTCAATCTGATGAAGGATTGGCCGATGCATGGCCCCTTCGACGTGATCTTCTGCCGCAACGTGGTGATCTACTTCGACAAGCCCACTCAGCGGCGGCTGTTCGACCGCTACGCGGACATACTCGTGGACGGCGGCCATCTGTTCATCGGTCATTCCGAGACCCTGTTCAAGGTGTCGGAACGATTTACGCTGATCGGACGCACGATCTACCGCAAGAACTGAGGCCTGGGGCAACGTGTCATGAATGTATCCGGGTCTGCGACCAAGAAGAGCGTGGCCAGCCTGCCGCCGGTTCTGGCCGGCTTCGAGCATATCAATCGCTATTGGGATGATATGCACAGTCAGTTCGCCGCCAAGATCCTGCCCGGTGAATATTACGTGACGCGCGGCACGGAGATGGTCGTGACCGTGCTGGGGTCCTGCGTGTCGGCCTGCGTAAGGGATCCGATTTCCGGCATTGGCGGCATGAATCACTTCATGCTGCCAGTCAGCCATGACGGTGGCGGCAGCTGGGACACCGCCGGCGTGGGCGCCTCGACCCGCTATGGAAACTACGCGATGGAACGCCTGATCAATGACATTCTGAAAAACGGCGGCAAGCGCCAGAATCTTGAGATCAAGATATTCGGCGGCGGGAAAATCCTCGCCAACATGACCGACATCGGCGACAAGAACATCAGCTTCGTGCGCACTTATCTCATCGCCGAGGGCCTGCGCCTCTCGGCGAGCGATGTCGGGGACATTTACCCACGCAAGGTCTACTACACGCCGGCGACCGGCAAGGTGTTGATGAAGAAGCTGCGCGCCCTGCACAACAATACGATTTACGAGCGCGAGACGGCGTACATGGAGCAGATCGTGCACAAGCCCGTCGAGGGCGATGTCACGCTGTTTTGATTTTCCCGGCTTTGGCGCGGGCCGCGACCGCGCCGCCCGCGAACGGATGGGGAATACAACATGAACAAGATACGCGTACTGATCGTCGACGATTCGGCCCTGGTGCGGCAATTGCTCACCAAGATGCTGACCAGCGACCCGCAGATCGAGGTCGTCGGCACCGCGCAGGACCCTTATGTGGCGCGCGAGAAGATCAAGGAGCTCAACCCCGACGTGCTGACGCTGGATGTCGAGATGCCGAAGATGGACGGCGTCACCTTCCTGTCCAATCTGATGCGCCTGCGTCCGATGCCGGTCGTGATGGTTTCCTCGCTCACCGAACGCAGCGCCGACATCACCCTGCGCGCGCTCGAGCTCGGCGCGGTGGATTTCGTCTCCAAGCCGAAGATCGATCTGGCGCACACGCTGGAGGACTACAGTGACGAGATCATCGCCAAGATAAAAATGGCGGCGAATACGCATCCGCACACGAAGGCGCCGGCGCCGTCCATGGCGGACATCCCGCCCCGGCTCAGCGCAGACGCGGTCCTCAAGAAGGAGGGTCCGCGTCATTTCCGCACCACCGATCACCTGATTGCCATCGGCGCCTCCACTGGCGGTACCGAGGCGATCAAGGAGGTTTTGATGCGCATGCCGCCCGACGCGCCTGGCATCGTGATCTCGCAGCACATCCCCGAGGCCTTCAGCCGCCCGTTCGCCATGCGCATGAATCGCGAATCGCAAATGACGGTGAGCGAGGCGGCGGACGGGCAGCAGATCCTGCCCGGCCATGTGCTTATCGCGCCCGGTAACCGGCATCTGGTGGTCGAACGCGACGGGGCGCGTTACATCTGCCGTCTGAGCGACGGTCCCGCGGTAAACCGCCACCGCCCGAGTGTGGATGTTATGTTCCGCTCGGTGGCGCAAAACGCGGGTCCCAACGCGATCGGCGTGATCCTGACCGGGATGGGCGACGACGGCGCGCGCGGCATGCAGGAGATGCACGAGGCGGGCGCCTATACGCTGGCGCAGGATGAAAAGAGCAGTGTGGTGTGGGGCATGCCCGGCGAGGCCGTGAAACAGGGCGGGGTGGACGAGATCGTGGATCTGTACGCGATGACAGCGGCCGTCCTGCGCGCCGTCGAGCGCGGCAACAACAAGGCCTACGGAAAGGCGGGATGATGTGTTCGACCCTGAACGGTGCCAGTATCGCCGTGCCGCGGCGATGCCGGTGCTGGACAGCCTGGGCGCTCAGCGCTGCGGCGCTGGGCGCGGTATTTGTGCCGGGAGGCGCCCCCTGGGCGGCCCTCCTGTTGATTGTTGCCATTGCGCGCTGGGCCTGGCTGGTGCATGAAGGCCGACGCGATCCCGAATACCGGGACGTGCCCGCCAGCGGTCTGTCCGAACTGCTTGTGGCCTCGAGCCGCACGGCCGGCAATGATCTGCGCGCCTTGCGCGCCGATCTCGGGCAGGTTCGTTTGCTGGTGCGCGACGCGGCGGTGACGCTGGGGGACGGTTTCCAGGGACTCAGCGAGACGATGCAGAATGAGCGCGCCACACCGGGATGCGCCGCCGCGCCCGAAATCACGGAGAACATCGAGGTACTGGTGCGCTCACTCCAGTTCGAGGATGTGGCGCGCCAGCTGCTCGAATATTGCGACCATCAGGTCGCCGGCCTGGAAACCTACGCTGACGATGTGGTTGCCCTGCTGAGTGATGAGAAGCTTCGTCTCCAGCCGGCCGAGTGGGAATCCAGGCTGGTCAGCGCCTGTGAGAACTATCTTGAGAACAGCCGTCTGTGGGCCGCCCGCCGTCAGCGCCATATCACGCAGACTTCGGTGCAGGCAGGCGAGGTCGAGCTGTTCTAGCGTACCCTGCATGTTCGCATGCCGCGCGTGCGGACCGCGTCGGGGCTGACCCGCGCCCGCCCGCCAGGGCGGAACGCGGATCTCCCGGAGGGTAAATCAGTCTTTCACGGCCTCGACTTCGAGGGTGATCTTCATCTCGTCGCCAACTGCCGGCAGCGCGTAGTTCACGCCGAAATCCGACCGTTTGATGGTCGCCGTCGCGTTGAAGCCGCACATCTCCTTCTTGTTCATCGGATTGGCGCCGCACTGGATGTGGTCAACAGCGAGCGTCACCGGCTTGCTGACACCCATGATGGTCAGGGTGCCTTCCACCGTCGCGCTGGAATCGTCGCTGATGACCACCTTGCTCGATTTATAGGTGATGGCGGGGAATTCCGCGGCATTCAGGAAATCGGGCGAACGCAGGTGATCGTCCCGCTTCTGGAAGCCGGTGTCGATCGAGTTGGCGTCGATCTTGATATCGACCGCGCCCGTCTTTCCGGCCAGATCCACCGTGATCTTGCCCTCGGTGGCGTCGAAACGTCCGTGCATGGTGGAGAAGCCCAGGTGGCTGATCGTGAAATGCGGATAGGTATGGGCAGGATCCACTGTGTAGGTACTCGGGGCCGCGAAGCCGGCCGCGGGTACGGTGGACATGGCGATCAAGAGCAGGGTTTTACGCATGAGTTGACTCCTTTCTGGGGTTGCGTGGGTTGATGATGTTCGATTCAGATCGGGGGTGCGCCGGCGACGGCCAGGGTGATCAGAATGGCGGCAGCGGCGGCGGGCAGCGTGTAGAGCGATGTCAGGACGATCGGGATGAAGCGGTTGTGCCCCTGCGGCGTCGGCAACCGCGCCAGTAGCGGGATCAGCGTGAGGGGCGCCAGGCTGTACCAGGGCAGGCGCGCGAAATGCAGCGCGGCCACGCCGAGCAGGGCGCATAACAGTGCGGCTGGCAGCAACAGTGTGCGGCCCGGATGGAATTCTCCACGCCACAGGAATACCAGCAGGTAGGCGCCGGCAGCGGCGGCGACCGCGCCGCCGAGCTGGCCCATCAACGCGGTGGCCCCGAGCAGGGCGCTGACCCCGGTACCCAGGGCGAGCATCAGGACCGCGATGAGCGAGCGGGCCGGCCGGGACTCCAGGGTGTCTATGCCCGCCACAAGCCAGGCGGCATAGGCGAGGACCGGGACGAGAACTCCCGCGAGTGCGGCGACCTCTGTGCGCGTCACCACTGCCCATATGACCCACAGCGTTGCTGCGGCCGCCGTGAGAACGGGCAGCCACAGGCGTATGCGGCGACCGCGGATGAAGGTATCGAGGACGAGGCCGAGAATGACCGCGCCCGCGGCGGCCAGCAGGATCTTGCGCGTGCTGGTCAGCGGCAGAAACTGGAACCCCGCGATGAAATAGGCGGCGGCGCCGAAGGCGAGCGGGAAGCCCAGCCCGGCCCACGGGACACCGGCCCCGCGCAGCGCCACGGCCGCAATCAGGGCCACCACGAACGGGATGACGGCCGACTGCACGAAGATGTTGTCCAGCCATGGACTCATGAGGATATTCCCGCGTTGAATCTCGAAATGCTGATAAGCGCTGACACCGTGGAATGATAGGGGCGCATGATAAGTTTATAATCGCGCATGGTATTACAACATTGTTTCCATTTATGGACAAATATCCATGGAACCCATCGACGACATGCGCCTGTTCGCCCGGCTGGTGGAGCTGCGCAGTTTCACCGCTGTCGCCGCCGCCGAGCAAGTGGCGCGTTCACTGGTGAGCAAGCGCATCACCCGGCTGGAGGACCATCTGGGTGTGCAGCTGCTGAACCGTACGACGCGACGGCTCGAATT
>JADLET010000074.1 GCA_020845975.1 Gammaproteobacteria bacterium
GGCCCAGTGTGCCGACGGTGGCGCGCAAGTGCCGTATCTCCCCCCGTACCGTGCGGCGCATCATCCTGGAACTGGTTGTCCTCGGCTTGTTACTAACCGAGGCGCGCTTCCGCCAGAACGGATCCTGTACCTCCAATCGGTATGTGCTGGCGATCGCGGGGGGTGACAAATTGTCAGGGGTCCTTGTCACCGATGACAGTGTCCCTGGTCACCCCTGTCAGGGTCCCGGTGACACCCATGACAGTCCCAGAACCACCAATAGAACCGTTACAGAATCACCACCGCCACAAGACGCAGTGTCGTCGTCACTTGCGCCAGTGATTGCAAAAACACCAGCATCTGGTGGTGGTGATAGTGATACCTATGATCTGGTGTATCCCAAAGGCCTGAATGATTCCGAACGGGTGGAAGTAAAAAAATTGATGGACGGACTGCCATCTGAATTGGCACAGCAGCTGCTCGACGAACTCGCCGGGCGCATGGAAACCCGTGCTATCCACACATCGCCACTGGCCTATCTGCGTGGGCTGGTGACCCGCGCCAGCGCAGGGAAGTTTACCCCCGAGATGGCATTGCGCATCGCTGACCGGCGCAAACGCCAACGCCAGATCGAAGCCGCCCTGCGCCAAAACGATACCCGTCACGGACAAGCACTGCAACACGCATCGATCACCGCTCACCTTGCCAAGGACAACCCGCTGGTCAAACGCCTGATGGCCATCCAAGATCGGGCGAAGCAGCGCAACACAAAGGAGGAGTGACTTGTATCATTCGCTAGTGCTGTGCCACGTGGCACATCGGCTGCCGCAAGCCACTGGCGCAGATCCGTGCAGGCCGGCCGCGGGCACGCCCGCGCTCCGTGAGGCTCACGCCCCACCGAGCGCGGGCTTGTTGCGGCAGGCAATTTCCGGGATGGGCGCAGCAGATCCTCTGCAATGGGGTTTCGCAATGCGCGAGATCGAACGGCTGAGGTGAAGCGGTGGCCGATCGCGACCTTATAACCCAGCTTGAGCAGGTGCGTGCCCTCCGCCGGATCGCGCGCCGCCGATCCCCGGCACACTCGCGGCTCAATCGTTTCCGTGCCGAAATCGAGGCTCTGGCCGCGGCCGGCGCCAGCAGCTATGACCTTGCCTTGTGGCTGCGCCAGCACAAGCGCACCAAGGTGCATCCCACCACCGTGTGGCGCGCCCTCAAGCGATGGCGTCTGCCGCAGGTCTGATATGACCCGATTCGGTCAGGGCAAGGCGATGGAGGTGCAAGCACGCGCCGTACTGAAAACGTCTTTGAGCCTGACCAGCCGGCACGCGGCCAAACAGACGAGCGGCGCGAAGGGCAGCCAAACCACCGGCAAGATCCACAGCCTGGCAACATTTAACAAATACATGACGGGCTTGAAGCAGGCCGGTGAGTGGGCGCGCGAATGTGCTGGGCTGCGTCACCTGAAGGAATTAACCCCCGAATTGGCTCAGCAGTATCTCAGTGATCGCACCGCGCAGGGCATTGGTCAGAAGCAGCTCGATGCGGATCGCAATGCCTTGGAGTTTATCACCGGTAAAGGGAGCCTGGATCGTGAAACGGCGTTAGCCAAAGCCGACCTACACAGCCGCGCCTACACGCCCGACCAGATCCGGTTGGTCGCCGCACCCCAAGGCGAGAAGCACGCACTTGCGACCGAACTGGCTTGGCGCGCGGGTCTGCGTGCTCACGAACTGCTTACTTTGCAGCGCAGCAGCGAGGCGCAGGCATCGGCTCACCGGCAGTGGAGCCGGGAACGGTTTCTGGGTCGCGACGGCGAGCGGTATATCGTCACCGGCAAAGGCGGTCTGCGCCGCGAGGTCCTGATCCCCAGTCACCTGGTCACCCGGCTGGAGGCCTGCCGCTTATCCGAAGTACGGACGGTCAGCGATCGCGGCATCCGATACCGCCAGCATTACTCGCTTGGCGGCGGCAATGCCTGGAGCAAATCGTTCAGCGAGGCCTCAAGCCGCGCGCTCGGTTGGTCGCAGGGTGCCCATGGTCTGCGTCACAGTTATGCCCAGGAACGCATGCGCGAACTGCAAGGGGAGGGCAAGCCCTACACTCAGGCGCGCGAGATCCTCAGCCAGGAACTCGGGCACTTCCGGGGCGAGATCGTGGAGGTGTATCTGCGCTGATGTATTAAAGATCCAATCTCGATAGAAGAGCATCTCTCGTAGAGAAATGCTGCGCTCACACCCGAGGGTGATCACGACTGGCAGATGATGTGCTGCTCATCCACAAAGGGCTGACCCAAGGTCAGTAGGGCACGGCTTGAGTGAGAGCGAAGCCGTAGAACGCTCATGAAAATGGTGCAACCTGATGCACACCAAAGAATAGGTAATCGATGGTTTAGAATCAAACGCGAAAGCGCCATGCGCGCGTCGGGGTATCACGGCAACACTTTTGATGGCAGTGCCATCAAAATCTGGAACAACACGAAGGCATCTCTGAGGGGACGACAACTTGTCGATGCTGATGGCAGTGCCATCAAACCAATGTCCTCCCGAATATCCTGTTGCAGGCAACGCCGTACTCCCAAGGTGATGGCAGTGCCATCACCTTGGCTGTTAGCTGTCAAGCAACTGGTGGCCTCGATATTAACTACCTTGCCATGCGCCTGACTGGCCAGGTCATAGCGTTGCATGGAGGGCACATCTCATGGTCATTTTTCGTTACGTGGTTTGCGTAAATTAATGATTAACAAGAAATAGCTGTTAAATATGCCCTAGAATAAACTTTTTGCTTGAGTCTGGTTTGTCTCTGCGCTAAATTAACAAGCATGGCTAGTGAACCCCGCAGTAAATTAAACCGTCTTCTCAGGGCATGGCCCCAGGGCACCGTCGCCGTATCGCGCTGGCTGGAGGTTCAGGGCGCCTACCAGCAACTGGTGCATGAATACGAGAAAAGTAGCTGGATACGGCGTATCGGGCAAGGTGCCTATGTACGTGCCGGCGACACCGTCGAGTGGTCGGGCGGCTTGCACGCACTCCAGGAACAAATGAAGCTGCCCGTGCATGCAGGGGCTAAAACGGCATTGCAGATGCAGGGATATGCGCATGTCCTGCCGATGGGGAAGGGCGGAGCCGTCTCTCTGTTCGGCGCCCCCGATACCCGTTTGCCCGCATGGTTCCGGCAGTATGGCTGGGGGGTGGAACTTCGTTATACCACCACAAAGCTGTTTGCCGATAATCCGGACGCAGGCCTCACCAAAAAGGAACTGGCCACCTACGCCGTCGCTGTTTCTGCGCCCGAGCGCGCTATCATGGAAGTCCTGTATCTCGTGCCGATGGAGGAATCCTTTGAAGAGGGCGGCCTGCTCATGGAGGGGTTGACCACCTTGCGGCCGCGCCTGGTTCAGCTGCTGTTGGAGCAATGCAGGTCCGTCAAAGTGAAACGGCTGTTTATGTTTCTTGCCGAAGCCTGCAGCCATGCCTGGGTCAAGAAATTGGATCTGTCGAAGGTGAATTTCGGAAAAGGCAAACGCATGATAGTTAAGGGCGGAAGGTTGGACACTAAATACAACATCACCGTCCCGGATTCGGGATTCGGACGGCGGGCATCGGCGAATTCAGCGTGAAAGACAGTCCCTACTTCAAGCAGGCACAACTCATGCTGCGGGTCATGCCCCATGTAGCAGCGGAAAAATGCTTTGCGCTTAAGGGCGGCACAGCGATCAATCTCTTCGTGCGCGACATGCCGAGACTGTCGGTCGATATCGATCTGACCTATTTACCCCTGGAGCCGCGTGAAGCGGCATTGGCAAATATCGGTGATGCGTTGTACCGCATCGCCACCGCAATTCGAAAGACCGTGCATGGTGCGACTGTGCAGGAAAGCCGGGCAAGAGATGCCGAGCATGTTTCCAAGTTATTCATCAGCACCGCAGACGCTACGATCAAGATCGAGCCCAATCTGGTGCTCCGGGGTACCGTGTTTTCGCCTGAGGAGCGCGAGCTGAGCGAGCAGGCCGAGGCGCTGTTTGAGATGTCGGTTACCGCCAACACATTGGCTATTGCGGATCTGTATGGCGGCAAACTGTGTGCTGCGCTGGACCGCCAGCATCCGCGCGATATTTTCGATGTCAAGATACTGATGGAAAACGAGGGTATTACGGACGAGATCCGCGCGGCGTTCGTCGTTTATCTCGTGAGCCACGACCGGCCGATGAACGAACTTCTCGAGCCTAACCTAAAAGATTTTCGTCAGGTGTTTGAGCGGGAGTTCGCCGGGATGGCGGCCGAAGAAGTTGAGTACGATGAGCTGGTAGCGGTCCGTGAGAGCCTTATCGAAACAATCAGTGAAACGATGACGGAGAACGAGAAGAAATTCCTGATTTCAATAAAGCAAGGGCAGCCGGATTGGGATCTCATGCCAGTGTCAGGCATCGACCAACTGCCTGCGATTCAATGGAAGCTGATCAATATCCAGAAAATGCAGAAAGAAAAACAGGCGGAATCGCTTCAGAAGCTTCAATCGGTATTGGGGCTGTAAATGGGCGGACATGGCAGAAAAAGCGAAATCTTCTTCTCCCAGAATAATAATATGGATAACACTTGATGTCCCAACTCGAACACATCGAAGCCATCGAAAAACGCCTCTGGTCCGCTGCGGATTTGCTGCGCTCCAGCTCCAACTACGCCAGCAACGAGTACTTCCTGCCGGTCATGGGCCTGGTGTTTCTGCGCCACGCCTACAGCCGCTATCTGGCGGTAAAGGACAAGATCGAGCCCAAGCTGCCCAGTCGCGGCGGCAAGACGCGCGCGCTGACCAAGGAAGACTTCTCCCAGCAGGGCGCCATCTTCCTGCGGCCCAAGGCCCAGTTCGATCATCTCGTGGCGCTGCCCGACAGCGAGGACCGCGCCAAGGCCATCATCGAGGCCATGGAGTCCATCGAGGCGGACTACGAGAACCTGCGCGGCGTGTTGCCCAAGAACGAATATCAGGAACTGGACAACCAGGTCCTCGGCCAGTTACTGCGCACCCTCAATCCCGACGAACTGAAGAAGGTCACCGGCGACGTCTTCGGCCGCATCTACGAATACGTCCTCACCCAGTTCGCCAACCAGGGCGCTCACGACGGTGGCGAGTTCTTCACCCCCGTTTCGCTGGTCTCGCTGATCGCCCACGTGCTCGACCCCGAGCGCGGCACCGTGCTGGACCCTGCCTGCGGCTCCGGCGGCATGTTCGTACAGAGCGCGCGCATCGTCGAGGAACACGGCCAGCGCCCCACCGAACGGCTCACCTTCCGCGGCCTGGAAAAGAACGCCACCACCATCCGCCTAGCCAAGATGAACCTGGCCGTGCACGGCCTGGAAGGCGACATCCAGAGGGCCATCACCTACTACGAAGACCCGCACGAGCTGGTCGGCAAGGCCGACTATGTCATGGCCAATCCGCCCTTCAACGTCGACGAGATCGACGCCGACAAGGTCAAGCGCGATCCGCGCCTGCCGTTCGGCCTGCCCGGCGTCAATAAAAAGGAAAAGGTCAGCAACGGCAATTACGTCTGGATCAGCTACTTCTACAGCTACCTGAACCAGAAAGGCCGCGCCGGCTTCGTCATGTCCTCCCAGGCCTCCAGCGCCGGCGGCGGCGAGGCGAAAGTGCGGCAGAAACTGGTGGAGACCGGCGACGTGGACGTCATGATCGCCATCCGCTCCAACTTCTTCTACACCCGCACCGTGCCCTGCGAGCTGTGGTTCCTGAACCGCAACAAGACCAAGGCACACAAAGACAAGGTGCTGATGCTCGACGCCCGCAACGTCTACCGCAAGGTCACGCGCAAGATCTACGATTTCAGCCCCGAGCAACAGCAAAACCTGCAAGCCATCGTCTGGCTCTATCGGGGCGAGACGGGCAGGTATCTGGAGCTGGTATCCCAATATCTGGGCCGGGTGGTCGATGAAGCCCAGGCCTGCATGGAATGGGAGGACGATGGCGAAATCAGTCAACTGCTGCCGGATTACCTGGCGGCCATTAGTACCCTGCGGGATACCATCGCGCAATGTAGCCCGGAGAAGGTGAGACCGGGAACCGGTCGAGAGGCTGGCCTGGGCCATGAAGTCCAGCGCAATCCGGGGCTGGAAGAACTCGACAAGGAGTACAAACTCTTTGTCCAGGACATCGCCCGATTTCACCAGCGCGCAGACGACGCGCAACGACAGTGGGAAAACACCGCCGATGCCAACGTCGCACTGGTCAAGCTGACCCGGCAGCTAGAACCCTTGGCCGAGGCCAGCCGCGACCTGATCAAACAGACCGATCTCCTCTACAAGCTCGCCACCCGCCTGATCGACGAATTGACCGCTGCCACAAGTAGCCCGGATGGAGCAAAGCGGAATCCGGGGAACGGTACCCGCGACATCACCCGCGCCCGCAAGGCCGCCGACGAGGCGCGCCAATCCGCCGTCGAGCAACTCAAGCAGGTGCGCTACTTCTGGAAACAGGCCCACTGGCTCACCGAACGCCTCCCCGAGGCCAAGCTGCGCGACGTGGAAGGACTGGTCAAACTGGTGGATATCAAGGAAATCGAAGCCAACGACTGGAGCCTCACCCCCGGCCGCTACGTCGGCGTCGCGCCCGAGGAAGTGGACGAGGATTTCGACTTCGAGGAAACCCTGCGCGAGATCCATGTTGAGCTGGAAGACCTCAACGCCGAGTCCGCCACCCTGGCCGCGACCATTAAAAGGAATTTTGAGGAGTTGGGGGTATGAATTGGCAAAGAAAAACGCTAGAGGAAATCGCCGAGTTTACTTTGGGAAAAATGCTGGATGAAAAGAAGAACAAGGGCGAACTCCTACCATATCTTGCCAATGTAAATGTTCGTTGGGGTAGCTTCGAGCTAGATGAACTCCGCGAGATGAAGTTTGAAGGGCACGAAAAAGAACGTTTTGGTTTGAAGTATGGCGACATCGTGATGTGCGAAGGTGGCGAACCTGGGCGATGTGCAATATGGAAGGATCAAAAACCGAACATGATGATTCAAAAGGCACTGCACAGAATCCGGCCTTATACAGATGTCGATGGTGGCTTCCTCTTTTATTCATTTCTGCATAAAGGAAAAGCAGGTGGTTTCGCACCACTCTTCACCGGATCAACGATAAAACATCTTCCTAAAGAAAAGTTAGCGAAAGTCGAGGTGGATGTTCCGCCATTACAAACACAACAACGCATCGCCTCCATCCTCTCCGCCTACGACGACCTGATCGAAATCAACCGCCGCCGCATCCAGTTACTGGAACAGTCCGCCCGACTGCTCTACAAGGAATGGTTCGTCCACCTCCGCTTCCCCTGTAATGAGCATGTCAAAATCAAGGATGGTCTTCCGGAGGGGTGGGAGAAGACAACGGTAGGTCATGTATCGTCATTTGTCTCGCGTGGGATAACGCCTAAATATGACGATGAAGCCAACGGCACAGTTATCAACCAGAAATGCATCCGAGATGGACGAGTGACTATGGACTTGGCTCGTCGTCAGTCAAAAGAAGTGCCGCCGAACAAACTTGTCAACTATGGTGACGTATTAGTGAACTCCACCGGACAAGGAACGCTCGGGCGTGTCGCGCAGTTTCTTGACACTGTTGAAAACTGCACAATCGATTCGCACATCACAATAGCACGCCCCGATGAGGATGTGCCGGTTTTCCTCTATGGGCAGCATATCTCTTCGATGGAAGATTACTTGGCGAGCATGGGGCGCGGTGCAACGAATCAAACAGAATTATCCAAGGATGTCGTCGCAGAACTTTCTTTCTTACGACCACCACATCTGCTAGCAGATCAGTTCGAGTCTTTTGCCAAGGACACCGCGGACCAGGCGCGTAATCTCACACAACAAAATACTAAGCTCACCAAGGCACGCGACCTCCTTCTGCCGCGCCTGATGAACGGCGAAGTAGTCGTGTAACGGAACTTCGTGGAGGGCCAAGGATGAGGTGGCAATCGTTAATATCAACGCAAAATCTCAAACTTGCGTGGCGACGCATCACTACTGGGCGCAATCTTCAGTACAAGCGCTTCTTTCGCGAGTCGTATCTGGTGTATGAGAGTGCCGCCGACGACCACATCAGAGAACTTCACAGGGCTTTGGCGGCGGAAGCGTGGCAGCCCAGTCATGCAACACGTTTGTACCTCCCCAAGTCTTCTGGCTTGCAACGACCACTATCGCTATTGGGTATCGAGGACCAGATCGTCCTACAAGCCATCGCTAACCAGTTCGCCACAAAGCTATATAAGAAAAGACAGCGCGTGGAGCTTGCGACTGTGTTCAGCAATAAACTGACAAGCCCAAGGGACTCGATATTTTTTATGGAACGCTGGCAAGCGGCCTATAGCGCTTTCCAGGAAAAATGTACCGAGGCATTCGATCAGGGACTCAGGTGGTCGGCTCATTTTGACCTCTCAGCGTACTACGACACGATATCGCATGAATTACTGTTGTCGATTGCATCATCTGACAACAGCGAGCCTGATACGATAAATACCGTGAAAGAATGGCTTCGAGTCTGGTCGGCGGACAATATTGCGGCTATGACAGGACATGGTATTCCGCAAGGTCCCATTGCATCGGACTTTCTAGCCGAAGCCTTCTTCTTGCCTATCGACACTCAATTGCAGAAGGCAACGTTCCGGTATCTTCGCTATGTTGACGACATACGGCTGTTCGGGCGCTCAGAAAATGAGGTGCGAAAGGCGGCAATCCTGCTTGAACAGGAATGCCGGCATCGCGGGTTAATACCGCAAAGTTCGAAATTTGATATACGTGAGCTTAACTCGGCGGGTGAAGCGATGGGGTCGTTGCCGAGTATCGCACCGACAGACGGCCGAGATACATCGGAACAGTCGATGACTGCAAAGGAAGCCCTCAAGATTCTCGCGAGTGCAATCGGCGGCAAACCACAGAAAGTCAAGGATAAGGCCCGGTTTCGCTACGTGATGTATCGTGCGCCGGAAGATGGAAAAATACTGAACATTGTTCTTAGACTTTTTCCCAGGCATCCGGAACATATCGATGCGTTTGTTGCTTACTTATCAAACTATAGCAGAAGGAAAAGTATCGTCTCAGCAGCATTTGATTACTTGGAGAGTGGAGTCCCGTATTCATATGTACGCGGTGAACTCTGGCATCTCATTGCGGGGCTCGCTAGGCCGGACGAGATGCGTCGTGGGCTAACAATGGCGCGTGAGGATGGCAGAAATAGGTCGCGCTGTATAGCGCTATCCTGGGGAGTGATGCACTTTCTGATGAAATGTGAAGCAGAGGGGCTGATTCGTGACAGACGCAGGCTGGCAACAGAGCACTCAATCAGTCGCAGCCTTCTCGCACCAATTTTCACCGATCGGGAGTTCTCACCTGGTGGTCACGCGGCAACCCTACTGAGAGGATCGCTAATGGAGCAATTGGCAGGGGCACGTGAGCTGCAAAAAAGAAACGTGACTCTCACGTCCCTTGGATTGCGGCAAAGGGACCTAGCGACGTCTTGTAAAACAGCACTAGCTAGTCTCGGGGTTATAGGCCGTCGTCATCGGGTGGCAGAGCGAGACTGGATTGCTGAATGCTTGGCAGACCTTTATGGATGCAACGGTAGAATAATATGGCGCGAATTTCTTGGCACGGAATATGAGCACGCACTGCAACTGCTGATAGAAGCAAAAGCACGATTTGCAGGCGCCTATTCCGACTGGCTCGGGTTACAAGACGGTTTCGGAGATATAGTCACCCGACAGTTATTCGATTTCCTCAAGAGGAGGGAGCTTAATGGGCATTCGAGAACAGTGGGTAATGACGGAAAATTGGTTGATTATGGCAACCTTCTTGCGGCGGGTACCCCATTTAGCATTGCGTATCCAGTAGCAGCGACCGCGCTTCGAACTCTCCACGACCGAAGAAATAAACTGCCAGGCTCTCATCCATATGACAAGAAAGGTGGGACAAGGAACAAATGGCTAACCAAGAGGGAACGGGATTTATTGGTTCCGCAGGTTAGGGTTGCATTGGACGAACTTGCGACGGTCTTTGAGCAAAACAATTGAGCATTCGGAACTAACGTGAATAACTACACCGAAGGCACCCTCGTCCAGCAGACCGCCGCCGACTGCTTGGAGCTGCAACTCGGCTGGAAATCAGTCTATGCCTACAGCAACGAGGCCTTCGTTCCTGACGGCACGCTGGGCCGAGCATCGGATCGCGAGGTGTTCGCATGAGCGGCGAAAACCAGAACATGGACCGCAAATCGCTGCGCACCGTCACCGGCAAAAACGCCGACTGGGACGAGATCGCCAAGGATTGCGTGTGCTTCGCCAATGGTAACGGCGGGCGGCTGTTGTTCGGCATCGAGGATGGCGAGCGTGAGCCGCCGACAGGGCAGATGGTGCCTCCGGGGCTTCTGGAGAAACTGCGCAAACGCATCGGCGAGTTGACGGTGAATGTGCAGGTGCTGCCTACCCTCCAGCGGGCGAACAATGGGGGCGAATACCTTGAACTGGTCGTCGATCGTTCGACCAGTGTGGCCTCGACGTGCGACGGGCACTATTACCTGCGAGTAGGTGATAGCTGCCAACCAGTGTTGGGTGACGATGTGCTGCGGCTGGCCAACGAGCGGCCGGGACGGCCTTGGGAGGCAATGGACAGTCGTGTCCCTCGGGGCTTGGCGGATAGCGGTAAGCTGATGGACTTTGTCACGGCAATTCGCGCCTCTGATCGAGTCAAGGCATCGGTGAAGGAAAAGGAGGCTGATGAGTTGTTGACGCATTATGGCCTGGCTGAAGGCGAAACCCTTACCCACCTGGGAGTGTTGCTACTGGGGACAACCTCCCAACGCCGTAACCTGGGCACTGCGCCCTTGGTGCAAGCAATCAAGTATGACGAGCTGGGTAACAAGGTGAACAAGTGGCTATGGGACGATTTCACGCTGTCACCGGTCGAACTGGTGGATGCGATCTGGCATGGGGTGCAGGATTTCCGCGAAAGCTATGAGGTAGCAGAAGGGTTGTATCGTCGTAGTGTGCCGGCCTATGACGAAAAGGTGGTGCGCGAGTTGCTGGTGAATGCCCTGGTGCATCGCCCCTATACCCAGCAGGGCGACATCTACCTCAATCTGTACCCGGACCGGTTAGAGGTGGTGAATCCAGGCCGGCTGCCGCTGGGTGTGACACCGCGCAATATTCTGCATGCCAGCCGGCGCCGTAACGAAGGGCTGGCGCGGGTATTCCACGATCTTGGCCTGATGGAACGCGAAGGCAGCGGCTTCGATCTTATGTATGATCGATTGCTGTCTCAAGGCCGCCCGGCGCCCGTGCCCGAGGAAGGAACTGATTGGGTGAAGGTGACGATTCAACGGCGTATCGTCAAACCCGAGGTAATGCGTTTGGTAACCGCTGCCGATGAACGATTCCAGCTCACTCAACGGGAACGGATCACATTGGGGACATTAGCGCTCAGTGAGGGAATGACTGCTCGCGAACTGGTCGCTTTGCTGGAACTCGACAACGCGGATGCGCTGAAGCCTTGGGTGGATCGGTTGCTGGAGTTTGAGTTGGTACAGTGCTCCGGGCGAACCCAAGGGATGCGGTATTTCATTAAGCCGACGCTGTTGCAGGCTGCCGATCTTGCACTTACGACATCTCTCAAGCGTATCGAGCCGCATCGGCTGCAAGCGTTGGTGGTGGAAGATTTATCACGCTATCCCGGATCATCGTCAGGGGCAATCAATCGCCGTATCGGCACCGAGATTCAATACAAAACTCTGAAGCGTGCGTTGGATGCGCTCTGTCAGGCGGGCGCAATTCGATATGAAGGCACGGGTAAAGGACGTAAGTATTGGGTAGCGGGGTGATGGGCTGTATATCGGACATTCGTGCGCCTATCGTGTGGGCCGCCATGCAGAAATGTCCGATAAAAAGATCTAAGTTTGTTGAACTTAAATGATTAATAAAATTGATTCTGGGCGATATCAGCCTGATACCGGGTGATAACTAAGGAGGTATCTCGCGTGGCCGCCTACACCAAAGACACCCTCGTCTGGCTTGACCTCGGAAAGGCGATTCTCTATAGTTATGTCTTATATATAAGACTCAAAGACTAATATGTCTTATTTATAAGACGATATTGAGGGAGTCATGACCAAGGCAAGCACACGCAGCTATTCCCGCTACACCCGGCAGGCCCTGACCCTGCTGGGCATGCTGGTGCGTGCCGGCCGCAGCGAGCGGAAGATGACAGCCCAGGAGCTGGCGAGCCGGGCCGGGATTTCCCGCGATATGCTGTACCGCATCGAAAAGGGCGATCCGCGCTGCGAGCTTGGGGCGGCCCTTGAGGTGGCCGCGATTGTCGGTGTGACCCTGTTCGAGTCCGAGCTGGCCGGCCTGCAGGCGCGCAGCCGGGAAACGGCGGATAAGCTGGCACTGCTGCCCAAGGCCGTGCGCAAGCGGGCCATCGAGGTGAAGGATGACTTCTAACCCTGCCGGCCCCAAGCCCGAAGCGCCCCGCGAGGCGTATGTCTGGATCTGGCTGCCGGGGCAGGTGGCGCCGGTGGTCGCCGGCCGTCTGGCGCCGACGGCGCAGGGGATGCAATTCAATTACGGCCAGAGTTATCTGGCGCGGGACGATGCGATTGCACTGTATACCCCGGAGTTGCCCCTGCAGCGCGGCAGCCTGCCGCTGTTGCCGGGCATGAGCATGCCCGGTTGCTTGCGTGATGCCTCGCCAGATGCCTGGGGGCGGCGCGTGATCATCAATCGTCTGCTGGGCGTAAAAGGCCGGGATGCCGACACCGCCGTGCTGGATGAGCTGAGCTATCTACTGGAATCGGGTTCCGACCGCATCGGCGCGCTGGATTTTCAGCGCTCGGCCACCGAGTATGTGCCGCGACAGGCGGCGCAGGCGACGCTGGAGGAATTGCTGGAATCCGCCGAGCGGGTGGAAAAAGGGTTGCCGCTGACGCCGGAACTCGCGCAGGCGCTGCATCATGGCATGTCCATCGGTGGCGCGCGGCCCAAGGCCCTGATCACGGATGGCGAACGTAAATACATCGCCAAGTTCTCCAGCACCACCGATCTGTACAGTGTGGTAAAGACCGAGTTCGTTGCCATGCGCCTGGCCGCGTTGGCGGGTATCGACGTGGCCCCGGTCAAGCTCGCCCATGCCTCGGGTAAGGACGTGTTACTGGTGGAGCGCTTTGACCGGCAGTTCACGCCGACAGGCTGGCAACGCAAGGCCATGGTGTCGTCACTGACCCTGCTGGGTCTGGACGAGATGATGGCCCGATATGCCGGTTATGAACAGTTGGCGGAGATCATTCGCCACCGCTTTGCGCTGCCGAAGCAGATGTTGCGCGAGCTATTCGCGCGACTGGTGTTCAATATCCTCTGCGGCAATACCGATGACCACGCCCGCAATCATTCAGCCTTCTGGGGCGGGCGGCAATTGCGGTTGACCCCCGCGTATGACATTTGCCCGCAGCACCGTGCCGGTAACGAGGCCACTCAGGCGATGTTGATTCGGGGCGATAACCGCTTCAGCCGGCTGGATGTGTGTGTGGGCGCAGCCGATCAATTTCTTTTATCCGATCACGAGGCGCGCGCCGTTATCGATGGCCAGATCGATAGCATACAGACGCATTGGGACGCGGTATGTGAAGAAGCGGGACTCACGGCAGTGGATAAGGCCCTGCTGTGGAGGCGGCAGTTCCTGAATCCGTTTGCGTTTGAAGGGTACGATATAGAGGAAATGCACAGGTGAGCTACACCGAAGACACCCTCGTCCAGCAGACCACCGCCGATTATCTGGAACAGCAACTTGGCTGGCGCTCGGTGTATGCGTATAACAACGAGGACTTCGGTCCGAACAGTCTGCTGGGTCGTGCCTCCGACCGCGAGGTGGTGTTGACGCGCCCTCTGCGCGAAAAGCTGATGGCGCTGAACCCGGGGCTGCCGGATGCGGCCTACGACGACGCGATACGGCAGATCACAGCCACTGTCGCTTCGCAGACCCTGGTTACCACCAACCGGGAAAAGTACGCCCAGATGTGCGACGGGGTGCAAGTTACCTTCCGCAATGACAAGGGCGAGCGGGTACGGCAGCGGCTACGCCTGTTCGATTTCGACACGCCGGCCAATAACGATTTTCTCTGCGTGCGCGAGCTGTGGGTGCGCGGCGATCTGTACCGGCGGCGGGCGGATATCATCGGCTTCGTCAACGGTCTGCCGTTGCTGTTCATCGAGTGCAAGAACCTGCACAGGAACCTCAAGGCCGCCTTCGAGCAGAATTTCTCCGATTACCGCGATACCATCCCGCACTTGTTCCACCATAATGCGGTTGTCATGTTCGGCAACGGCGAGCAGGCGAAGATCGGCTCCATCACCAGCCGCTGGGAGCATTTCAACGAGTGGAAACGCCTGGCCGAGGAGGCGCCGGGAGCGGTGGACATGGAGACACTGCTCAAGGGCGTGTGCGAGAAGCGCAACTTTCTCGATCTGGTGGAGAATTTTATCCTGTTCGACGAATCGGCTGGCGAGTCGAAGAAGGTCATCGCCCGCAACCACCAGTTTCTCGGTGTCAATCGCGCCATCGAAGCGGTGCGTGACCGCAAGGCTCGTCAGGGCAAGTTGGGTGTCTTCTGGCACACCCAGGGCTCGGGCAAGAGCTATTCGATGGTAATGTTTACCCGCAAGGTACACCGCAAACTCGGTGGCAACTTCACCTTCCTGGTGTTGACCGACCGCGACGACCTCGATACGCAGATATACAAGACCTTCGCTCATTGCAGTGTCGTGAGCGATCAGGAAGATTGCCGTGCCGCCAGCGGCCATCACCTGAACGAATTACTGACCCAGCACAAAACCTACATCTTCTCACTGATTCAGAAATTCAATCAAAAGGTAGAGCCGGAGCAGCCCTATAGCGAGCGTGACGACATCATCGTCATCACCGACGAGGCCCACCGCACCCAGTACGGCACGCTGGCGCTCAATCTGCGCAACGCCCTGCCCAATGCCGGCTACATCGGCTTTACCGGCACGCCGCTGTTCAAGGACGACGAGATCACGCGCCGGGTCTTCGGCGAATATGTCTCTACCTACGACTTCCAGCGTGCGGTGAGTGACAACGCCACGGTGCCGCTTTACTACGACGCACGCGGCGAGAAGCTGGGCGTGGCCGTCGGCGACCTCAACGAGCGGATTGCCGAGAAGCTGGAAGAGCTGGAGTCCGACAACATCGATGTCGAGCAGCGGCTGGAGCGGGAACTCAAACGCGACTACCACATCATCACCGCCGGCAAGCGGCTCGACCAGGTGGCGCGAGACTTTGTGCACCACTACTCGACGGCGTGGGAGACCGGCAAGGCGATGCTGGTATGCATAGACAAGGTCACCTGCGTGCGGATGCACCGCCTGATCGAGTTCTACTGGCAGGAGCGCATCCACGAGCTGGAGAAGGCGCTGGCATCGATCGCCGACGAGCAGGAGGAGCTGTTCTGCCGTCGCCAGCTCGACTGGATGCGCGAGACCCGCATGGCGGTGGTGGTGAGCGAGGAGCAGGGCGAGGTGGACAAGTTCCGCAAGTGGGACCTGGACATCACCCCGCACCGCCGGCTCATGAAGGAGGGTATCGACCTGCCCGAGTCCATGCGCGCCAGACCCGAATACCGCAATATGCAGACCCTGGCCCTCGATGATGCCTTCAAGGCCGAAGAACATCCGCTGCGCGTGGCCATCGTATGCGCCATGTGGTTGACCGGGTTTGACGTGCCCAGCTTGTCTACGCTGTATCTCGACAAACCGCTCAAGGCCCACACCCTGATGCAGGCTATCGCCCGTGCCAACCGCGTGAACGAGGGTAAGAACAACGGCCTGATCGTGGACTACTGCGGCATCCTCAAACATCTGCGCAAGGCGCTGGCGACCTTTGCCGGGACGAAGCCGGAAGGGGAAGGCGGCGAAACCGATCCCGCCAGACCAGACGAGGAGTTGCTGGCGGACCTGGCCGAGGCCATCGCCTTGGTGCGAGCATTCCTCGATGATCGGAACGCATCTCTCGATGACGTCATTCAGAAGATGGGCTTCGATCGCAACGCCGCCATCGTGGCCTGCAAGGAGGCGGCCAACGAGAACGACGAGAGCCGCAAACGCTTCGAGGTGATGTGCCGCGAGGTCTTCAAGAAGTTCAAGGCATGCATCAACATCCAGGGTGTGAATACCCATCGGCATGATCGCGATGCGATCAATATTGTCTACAAAAGCTTGCAGCAGGATCGCGAGCAGGCTGATATCGCTGACATCATCCGGCAATTGCATATGGTGGTGAACGAAGCCATCAATGTCCGCCCGGGCGAGCAGGATTATCCATCATCGACCTACGACATCAGCAAGATTGATTTTGACCGGTTGCGCAAGGAGTTTGAGCGTAGTCCAAAAAAGAACACCCTTACTCAAAACCTTCGCGAGGCTGTGGAGCAGAGATTGCAACGGCTGTTACAGCAAAATCCGCTGCGTACCGACTTCCAGCAGCACTACGAGCAGATCGTGGCCGAGTACAACCGTGAGAAGGACCGGGCAACCATCGAGAAGACTTTCGAAGCCTTGTTCAATCTCGTTCAGGGCCTCGACGAGGAGGAGCACCGGGCCATTCGGGAAGGGCTGGACGAGGAGTCGCTGGCGATATTCGATCTACTCAAAAAGCCTGAGCTGTCCTCGGTCGAGATCAAACGGATCAAGAAAGTCGCAGTCGACCTGCTGGGCAGGTTGAAAAAAGAGAAGCTCCGGGTCGATCACTGGCGTGACAAGGAAGCCACCCGCGATGCAGTCCGACTGACGATCCGGGATTACCTCTGGGATGAATCGACGGGGTTGCCTCTGAAGTCATTCGGCGAAGATGAAGTGGGTGTCCGGGCTGAGGATGTATACCGCCACATTTATCGAGCCTATCCGACGCTACCCTCGCCATACTACGCATCCGCGATGCGCTGATTGACCACGGCGATGTGATTCTTCCGCTGCATTGGCAGCAACTTCCGGTCGATCAGGTATCGCTGTATATCAGTTGCGATTCCATTGCTATTTTGTGGATCTCGTCAGCAGGTATAAGTAGAGCCATGTTCTCAAGACTCCCTACCCGAAGGCGCACTGGCTCGGGGCTCATATACTTATCGAGGACCGCAATGCGAAGCTCTTGTTGATGGCGAAAGCGGAGATCCTTGACGAAGGGGCCGATTTCGCCGCTGTAAGTGCCCATGTCCACATATTGGACGAACTTTCGACTGTGGAAAAACCCTTGTTCGTGAGCAGCCGTCTTGACCTGTGGCACGAAGCCCGCGACGTCATAGATCACCACCGCGGTGTCCCCGAAACCTGACTGGGTGCGTTTGCTGACAACCTCGCCGAGTTCCAGCTTCGTATCGTCGGGCGCCGTGAAATGAAACAGGCAGAATACCTTGCACCGATCCAGATTGCTGTGCCAAACCCGCGCAGCGCCGCCGGTCAGTTCTGCGATTTCCTTTGATTTTCCCGTTTCGGGATCCTTCCGGTAAAGCCTGGCGCCCTTTGCCTGCATGATGCGCTCCAGCCCTTCATCCGGGTCATGTCGCTCCGCGTTGTTTTCCTGTGTTCGATACCACTCAAGTGTGTTCATGTAAACCACGCCCTGGTGGATAAGCTCCTCCATGTGCGCCCGCTCGCCGAATTTGATCAGAATGTCGTATGCCATGGTCTGCGCTCCATGCGCCTGGCCCCAATCATATGCAGAAGTGTCGCACTTCCGTCGGGTTTCGCCTATAACCGGGGTCTTCCCACCGGCTTTCGCCTTGGGTTTCAATATCCGCCGAGCGAATTATTTAGCATCAGGGGTGTTGAGATGACCTACGAAAGAATCCAGATTAGCCGCCAGGAACTCTACGAAGAAATCTGGTCCGAACCGGTGGCGACTGTTGCCAAGCGTTACGGCATTTCGGACGTCGGGCTGGCCAAGCTCTGCAGCCGGCTCGACATCCCGAGGCCGGGCCGGGGTTATTGGGAGAAGAAGCGTCACGACCGGGCGCCGCGGCGCCCGCCATTGCCGAAGCTGAAGGACGGTAGGAGCGACGTGACCGTCATCACTCGACAAAAGAAGCCGCCCGCGGATCCGCAGCAAAACAGCGAGGCGTTGGTGATGATCGCCAACGAAGGCCGTGACGAGAATCGGATCCAGGTGACGCCGCCAGACGCGGAACTGCATCCTCTGCTGGCGCGCACCGAAAAGAGCCTGCGAGGCGCCAAGGTTGATGACAGGGATTTGGTGAAGCCCAGGGCGAAACATTGTCTCGACATCAATGTCAGCCAAGACAGCGTGGATCGCGCCGTCCGGATCATGGATGCATTGGTCAAGGCGCTGGAGGTGCGGGGTTATGCGGTGGCCGTGCAGGATGAGCCGAAGCGGATGACGACCGTGACCGTGCTGGAGGAAGCACTCGAGTTCGCGCTCGAGGAGGCGGTGCTCTACAAGGAACGCGAATTGACGCCCGCTGAACTGAAACGGAAGGAACGAGAACCTTGGGCGTATCGGTACCCCCAGTACGACATTGTGACGACAGGCAGGTTGGCGCTCAAGATCAGAAACGTGTCCCTGCGCGGTGCTCGCCTGACCTGGGCTGACGGCAAGAGGCAGCGCGTCGAGGACTGCCTGAACGACTTTGTCATCGGCCTGATCAACGCGGCGGTGCGGAAGCGGGCGGATCGGCTGGAACGCGAGCGGCGTGAACGCGAGTGGGCGGAAGAACGCCGCCGGCGCGAAGAGCGGGCGCGGCTGATCCGGGAAGAAAAGGAGCGGCTGCAGCAATTGGAAATGGATGCGGAGAGTTGGCGTAAGAGTCAGGCGATACGGGCCTACCTTAATGCTGTTCAGCAGGAGGCCATTCGAAAACACGGTGAGGTACCGGCGGGCAGCGAGCTTGAGCGTTGGTTGATCTGGGCCGTCCAACAGGCCGATCGTCTCGATCCGCTCGTCGATAGCCCGCCCTCGATTCTGGATGAGCAGGAGGATTACCGGTACTGGTAATCATCCCAGCTTCCTCGCCAAATCCTCCGCCCGCAGATGCGTATACCGCCGCAGCATGCGCAGGTCCTTGTGGCCCGTGATGCTGGCAACCTCCATGATGTTCAGGCCTTTCTCAAACAGCCGGGTCGTTGCCTCGTGACGCAGGTCGTGAAAACGCAGGTCCTCGAGCCTGGCGTTGCGTCTTGCGCGGACGAAGGCCAGTTTGACCGCCTCGGTAGTGAGACCCGGAAAGACCTGGCCGTTCAGACTGCGCGGAAGTTCGCGCAGGACCTGGACCGCGGCCGATGACAGCGGGACGGTGCGTGATTCACCATTCTTGGTGTCGGGCAGATGCGCGATCTGCCGTTTGAGATCGACATGTTCCCAGCGCAGCCCGACCAGTTCGCCCCGGCGCATCGCGGTTTCCAGGGCGAGTTGCACGACCGGCAGCAGAAAGCGATTGCGTGCTTTGCAGCAGGCCTTCAACAGCCGGGTTTCTTCACTGTCCTGCCCGGGCCCGCCCGGCTTCAGTCGCCGCTCGCGCGCCCTGGAACTCGGAGGCAGCTTGATGTCGCGCACCGGGTTGTGCACGGGGATGCCCCATTCCTTGCGGGCGACTTCGAACAGATGGGAGATGACCACCAGATCCCGTTTGACCGTGGCCGGCTGGACCTGCTTGAGTCGCTCATCACGGTAACGGGCCATATCAGCGCCGCGCAGGCTGGCGACGATCCTCTGTGCCAGCGGATGGCGGAGCATGGCATTGATGCGCGTGGTTTCGGACGCGGCGCTCTTCTTCAGCGGCGTGACTTCGTCACGGTAACGCGCCAGCAGTTCCATGAGGGTGGTGGTTTCCGCCTCAGTGCGGGAAACGAAGCGACCCTGATCCATTTCGACCTCGACCGCCCGCGCCCAGGACTCGGCGGCCGCGCGTGTCTCGAAGGTCATCGCCTGTAGCGGATAGCCCTTTTTCCGGACCTGGGCCTGCCACTGGTAAGAGCCGCGTTTTCTGAAGGACGCCATTGCCATACTCCTCGATTTCGCGAGCGAGTGTGACAACGCTGTGACAACTAATCACTTTGAAACCTTATCGGGACTTCGAGAGGTTTTAAGTGATTGGTTTTATTGGTGGGCGATGCAAGGTTCGAACTTGCGACCCCTGCCGTGTGAAGGCAGTGCTCTACCGCTGAGCTAATCGCCCCGTTTGAGGGAACAGCGATTTTACGGGGTCCGGCGGGCGGGCGTCAAATTCCGGGGGCCGGGTCCACAAACCGCGCAGTCCTGTTATAATACCCCGTTTATTCAAGGTCTCTGGCCTATATATGACTGTTCGCACACGTTTTGCCCCCAGCCCCACGGGCTATCTGCACATCGGCGGCGCCCGCACGGCGCTGTTCAGCTGGCTCTATGCCCGCCGCCACGGCGGCACCTTCATCCTGCGCATCGAGGACACCGACCTGGAGCGGTCGACCGCCGAGTCGGTGAACGCCATCCTCGAGGGCATGGCCTGGCTGGGCCTGGCCTACGACGAGGGGCCGTTCGCGCAGAGCGAGCGCATGGACCGCTATAAAGAGGTTATCGGGCAGCTGCTCGCCGCCGGGAAGGCCTATCACTGCTATTGCTCGAAGGAGCGCCTCGAGGCGCTGCGCGAGGAGCAGATGGCGCGCAAGGATAAGCCGCGATATGACGGCCTGTGCCGCCACCGCAAGGGGCCGCCGCCGGAAGGGGTAAGCCCGGTGGTGCGCTTCTGTAATCCACTCGAAGGCGCGGTGGTGGTGGAAGACATGATCCGCGGCCGCGTGGTGTTCGCCAACAGCGAGCTCGATGAACTCATCATCGCCCGCTCGGACGGCTCGCCGACCTACAATTTCACCGTGGTGGTCGATGACTACGACATGAAGATCACCCATGTGATCCGCGGTGATGACCACCTCAACAACACGCCGCGCCAGATGAACATCCTGCGTGCGCTCGGCGCCGAACCGCCGATCTACGCCCACGTGCCGATGATCCTTGGCGAGGACGGCAAGCGTCTGTCGAAACGCCACGGCGCGGTGAGCGTGATGGCCTATCACGAGGAAGGCTTCCTGCCCGAGGCGCTGCTGAACTACCTGGTGCGCCTCGGCTGGTCGCACGGCGACCAGGAGATCTTCACCCTGGACGAGATGATCCGCCTGTTCGACGCCCGGGACGTCAACAACTCGGCCACGGCCTTCAATATGAGCAAGCTGCTCTGGCTCAATCAGCACTATATAAAGGAAAGCCGCGCGGAGCATATCGCGCCGCAGCTTGCCTGGCAGCTCGGCCGGCTCGGCATCGACCCGGCGCAGGGCGGGCCGGAGTTGAGCGAGGTGGTTACGGTCCAGCGCGAGCGCGCCAAGACGCTGAAGGAGATGGCCGAGATCAGCGCCTATTTCTACCAGGACTTCGCCGGCTACGAGTCGGACGCCGCGAAGAAACACCTGACGGCGGCGGCGCGCGCGCCATTGGCGCGGGTGCGCGCCGTGCTGGCGACATTGCCATCATGGACGTCCGAGCCGCTGCATCAGGCAGTGATCACTACGGCGGAGGAACTGGACATCAAGCTCGGCAAGCTGGCGCAGCCGCTGCGGGTCGCGGTCAGCGGGCGTGGTGCGACGCCGGGGATTGATCAGACCCTGTATCTGATCGGTCGCGAGGCGACGCTGCGGCGCATCGACCGGGCGGTCGCCTGGATCGAACAACAGGATACCTCTGCAGAAGGCGTAGCCTGACATGAGCGAGACTGAGCCGGCGCGTCCCGTCAACTTCATCCGCCAGATCATCGAGGCAGACATCCAGGCAGGCAAGCACGGCGGCCGTGTTGCGACGCGCTTCCCGCCCGAACCGAACGGGTATCTTCACATCGGTCATGCCAAGTCGATATGCCTCAACTTCGGCGTGGCGGAGGATTATCGCGGCACCTGCAACCTGCGCTTCGATGACACCAATCCGGGCAAGGAAGACATCGAGTTCGTCGAGGCGATCCAGCGCGATGTGCAGTGGCTCGGGTTCCGCTGGAACGGGCAGCCGCTGTTCGCCTCCGACTATTTCGAGAAGCTGTACGGCTTCGCCGTCGAGCTGATTGAAAAGGGCAGAGCCTACGTCTGTGACCTCAATGCCGAGGAGGTCCGCGATTACCGCGGCACGCTGACCGAGCCGGGCCGCGACAGCCCGTGGCGCAACCGCCCGGTGGCGGAGAATCTCGACCTGTTCGCGCGCATGCGCGCCGGCGAATTCCCGGACGGCGCGCGCGTGCTGCGCGCGAAGATCGACATGGCATCGCCCAACATCAACCTGCGCGACCCGACGCTGTACCGCATCCGCCACGGCGTGACGCATCATCATATCGGGCAGTCCTGGGTCATCTATCCGACCTATGACTACACGCACCCGATCTCGGACGCGCTGGAGGGCATCACCCATTCGCTGTGCACGCTGGAGTTCGAGGATCACCGCCCGCTCTACGACTGGATGCTGGACAACATCACCATCCCCTGTCATCCGCAGCAGATCGAGTTCTCGCGCCTCAACCTGCAGTACACCGTGATGAGCAAGCGCCGCCTGACGCGGCTGGTGGATGAGGGATTCGTCGAGGGCTGGGATGATCCGCGCATGCCGACCATCGCCGGCCTGCGCCGGCGCGGCTACACCCCGGCATCAATCCGCGAGTTCTGCGCCCGTATCGGCGTGACGCGCTCCGACAACATCGTCGAAATGGGCATGCTCGAGGACTGTATCCGCGGCGACCTCAATGAAACGGCGCCACGCCGCATGGCGGTGCTGCGGCCGCTCAAGGTGGTGATCGAAAACTACCCCGAAGACCAGGTCGAGGAGATCGAGGCACAGAATCATCCGCAGAATCCCGCCATGGGCGCGCGCCGCCTGCCGTTCTGCCGCGAGATCTACATTGATCGCAACGACTTCATGGAAGAGGCCTCGAGCAAGTTCAAGCGCCTTGTCACAGGCGGCGAGGTGCGGTTGCGTTACGGCTATGTGATCCGTTGCGACCAGGTGATCAGGAACGGCGACGAAGTGGTCGAGCTGCATTGCAGCTACGATCCGGCGACGCTGGGCGCTGACCCGGTCGGGCGCAAGGTCAAGGGCGTTATTCACTGGGTGTCAGCGCGGCATGGCATCCGCGCCGAGGTGCGCATGTACGACCGGCTGTTCACCCACCCGCTGCCCGATGCGGCGCGGGAGGAGGGTAAGGAGTTCACCGATTTCCTGAACCCCGATTCGCTGCACACCCTGACCCGCAGCATCGTCGAGCCCGCCCTGGCCGAGGCGCGACCGGGCGATGCCTTCCAGTTCGAGCGCGAGGGCTATTTCTGTCTCGACCCCGCCCGTGTCCACGGCGCCGAGCCGGTGTTCAACCGCACCGTGACCCTGCGCGACACCTGGGCGAAGATCGCCGGGCAGGGCGGCTGAGGCGGCGCCGTGAGGCGCGCAGCCGCGCGTCGACGTCCTCTCCCCTAAGACCTTGTTCAGTAACCGCCTTCCACGCACGCTCGGTGTTGTTTTTGCGTTTCTTTTCTTGACAGAGTCCGGGGCATGGCTTAAAGTCCGCGTCTTGTTCGCGGGCGGGGCTATAGCTCAGCTGGGAGAGCGCTTGCATGGCATGCAAGAGGTCGGCGGTTCGATCCCGCCTAGCTCCACCAATCCGGCCA
>JADLET010000075.1 GCA_020845975.1 Gammaproteobacteria bacterium
GCCGGCCGGGATGCGGATCAGGGTATGCACCGTGTCGGAGAGGCTGTCGAGCCAGGGCAGCTTGTCGCCGAAGAATTCCGCCAGCGCGAACAGGCCGGCGCAGCCCATCACCAGCGGATGCTGCAGGATCTCGAGCGCGGCCGGCAACTGCAGTATCCCCAGGCGATGCAGCAGCCCGAGCGCGAACAGCACCAGATACAGACGCAGCCCCGCGCCCCAGGCGACCGCCGCCGCGATGGCGGCATGGGGAATCAGCTCGGCGCTCACGCCGGCGTCGCCGCCTGGTCCGTCATCCGACGCGGGCTCACAAGGGCATGGGCTGGCGATTCATCAGGCGCAGCCAGCCGCGCACGATGCGATAGAGCACCCACAGGCCCGCGAGCCAGGCGATCGCGATCGCCAGCGGAATACCGATCAAGGTCAGCGCCAGCAGCAGGGCGAGCAGCACCAACGCGGCGGCGAACCAGAAGGTGCGAATCTGCCAGCGGAAATGCGACTCGAGGTAGGTGCCGCGCACGTCGCCGCGCTTGAGGTAGTTGATTACCACGGCGATGATCGACGGCCAGCCGGTCAGAAACGCGGTAACGATAAACGCCGGACTCAGCAATCCGTTGAAGGCGCTGAAGGCGTGCAGCCCATAGATCACGTAGGTCAGCGCGACCAGCCCTTCCGTCGGGCGCGGCGCGGCGGTCAGGTTCTGTTCGAGATCATTCATGGCGCCATCCTATAGGCTAAGCTGGTGCTTGACCAAGTTTTTTTGTCTTTCCGCCGGCGTTGACGGGAAACCGGTGGCCTGCTCCCGGCGTATCGCCAATAATAGACCCTGGAACCCGATCCAGGCAGCTCCGGAAAAACGATACATCCAATCATGGAGGTGGCGTTATGAACAAACAAGAGCTGGAAACGACTGCGCGGGCCATGGTGGCCGACGGCAAGGGACTGCTGGCGATGGACGAGAGCACGCCGACCTGCGGCAAGCGTCTGCAGGCCATCGGCGTCGACAACACCGAGGCGAACCGCATCACCTATCGCGAACTGCTGCTGGGCACGCCGGGCATCGGCGACTACATCAGCGGCGCGATCCTGTACGACGAGACGCTGCGCCAGAAGACGCACGACGGCACACCCTTCCCCGCACTGGCGGAACGACAGGGAGTCATCCCCGGGATCAAGTCGACACCGGGGCCTGGGATCTCGCCGGTCATCCGAATGAGAAAGTCACTGAAGGTCTCGATGGCCTGCGCGAGCGGCTGGCCGGATACCGCGCGCTGGGCGCGCGCTTCTGCAAATGGCGCGCGGTCATCACCATCGGCGACGGCATCCCGAGCCACGCCTGCATCGAGGCCAATGCGCACGCGCTGGCGCGCTACGCCGCGCTGTGCCAGGAGGCCGCGCTGGTGCCGATCGTCGAACCGGAGGCGCTGATCGACGGCGACCATACGATCGAACGCAGCTTCGAGGTCACGCTGGAGACACAGCGCGTCGTGTTCGAACAGCTCCATCGCCAGGGGATCCTGTTCGAAGGAATGGTGCTCAAGCCCAGCATGGTCATCGCCGGCAAGAAATGCGCGCGGCCATCCAGCCCGGAGCAGGTCGCCGAGTGGACGCTGCGCTGCCTGCGCGCGACGGTGCCCGCGGCGGTCCCCGGCATCGCCTTCCTGTCCGGTGGCCAGGGCGATGAGCAGGCGACGCAGAACCTGAACGCGATGAACCTGCTCGGCCGCGAGCTGCGCCTGCCCTGGCGCCTCACCTTTTCCTATGCGCGCGCGCTGCAGCACCCGGCGCTGGTGAAATGGTCCGGCAAACCCGCCAATGTCGAGGCCGCGCGCAGGATCTTCCTGCACCGTGCCCGCTGCAACGGCGCCGCCAGCCATGGTCAATACACACCGGCGATGGAACAGGAAATGGTGGCCTGACATACTGCATGGGGACAGACTTTAAATCTGTCCCCGCCCCTCTTTCCATGAACAAAACATCACAAGGCAACCGACACCCATGAACTCCGTGCCCTGCCCGGTCTGCGGATCGCCCTGCGCGCCGCTCGACGTCGTCGACTTCAATAAATCCTGCGCAGAATCCTGGGGCACGCACCTCCCGCTCACCGGAATTCCGGTCTACTACTATCTTTGCGATAAATGCGGCTATTGCCACGCACCGCAATTCCGGGACTGGCGTCCCGAGGATTACCGCGAGCGGATCTACAACGAGCGCTACATTGAAGTGGATCCGGACTATGTCGAGAAACGCCCGGCCATCGCCGCCTCGGGCCTGATCCAGACCTTCGGGAACGTCTCCTCATCCATCCGTCACCTGGATTACGGCAGCGGCAGCGGGGTGCTGAGCCGGATGCTGCGGGAGGCCGGCTGGGACTCCACGGCCTACGACCCCTATGCCAATCCCGACAGCGCGCTGGATAACCCGGGTCGCTTCGATCTCATCACCGCCTACGAGATCTTCGAACACGTCGCGGATGTGAACCACCTGATGGCGGATATCTCAGGCCTGCTGGCGGAAGACGGCGTGCTGATCCTCAGCACGCTGCTGTCCGATGGCTTCATCGCACCACGGCAGCGCATCACCTGGTGGTACGCCTCGCCGCGCAACGGCCACATCAGCCTGTTCTCGAAACAAAGCCTGGCCACCCTCGCCGGCCGGCACGGCTACCACCTCGGCGGCTTTTCTCCGGCCCTGCACGTGATGTGGCGAACCGTCCCGCCCTGGGCCAGCCACTTCTTCAAGATCGGCTGAGATATCATCGCGCCCGGCCGCTCGGCCGGTCCGCTCACGATTTTTCGCGTTTCGGCCTGAAGGATTTGTGTGGCTTTGGCTTGCCGCCGGGTTTCGCGGCGCGCGATGCCGGCGCCTTCAGGCGCAGCTTGCCGCGTGACTTCTCATCCGGAGCCTCGGCGCCGAGCGGGGTGAGCTCCAGCGGGCGCCCGCGCACGCGCACCTTGCGCAGCTGCTGGTAGATGTCCTTCGGCATGCCTTCGGGCAGCTCCACGGTGCTGTAATCGTCGTTGATGGTCAAACGACCGATGTACTGGCTGTCGAGCCCGGCCTCGTTGGCAATGGCGCCGACGATGTGCTTGGGTTCCGCGCCGTGCGCGCGGCCAACCTCGAGACGATAACGCACCGTGCCTGTATCAACGCGGGAGTCATCCTTCCTGCCTGGGCGCGTGACACGTTGCGTGGGATCAGCCAGGTGCGCGCGGTCACGATCGAATGCCTTCGCCGGCGGGCGCTCGGCCTCGCGCTTGCGCGGCTCAGGCTTTGCGGCGGGCGCGGGACGCGGCCGCTCCATCCCCGGTCGCTCGCGACCCGGTTCACGCGTCCGTTCCGGCGCGGCGCGTTCGTATTTGCGCGCATCCGTCTTCCGGTCCGGACGCGGTCTGTCCTGCCTCGGCTCGACCGGCTGCGCGCGCGGCGGCGGCGCGTGCTTCGCCGCCTCCTCCGGAAGATCCTCGAGCAAGGGACGCTCGCGTTGCGCCAGGAACGCCAGCGCGCCGGCGATTTCTGCGATCCCGATGTTGTGCTCGCCCTGGTAGGATTCGATCAGTTCCTCGAAAAAACCCAGCTCCTGTCCTTCAATCGTATCGGTGATCGACTGCTTGAATTGCTCGATGCGCCGGCCGGTGATGTCCGCGCGCGTCGGCAGCTGCATCGGCGTGATCTTCTGCCCGGTGGCGCGCTCGATCGCGGCCAGCATGCGCCGCTCACGCGGAGCAACGAACAGAATCGCATCGCCCTTGCGTCCGGCGCGCCCGGTGCGCCCGATGCGATGCACATAGGCCTCGGTGTCGTACGGGATGTCGTAGTTGACCACATGGCTGATGCGCTCGACGTCCAGCCCGCGCGCGGCGACGTCGGTCGCCACCACGATGTCGAGCGCGCCGTTCTTCAGGCGCTCGATCGTCTTTTCGCGCAGCGCCTGGTTCATATCGCCGTTCAGCGCGCCGCAGGAATAGCCGCGCGCCTCCAGTTTCTCCGCCAGTTCCTCGGTCGCGACCTTGGTGCGCACGAAGATCAGCAGCGCGTTGAAGTCCTCCACCTCGAGGATGCGCGTCAGTGCGTCGAGCTTGTGCGTGCCACTCACCTGCCAGTAGCGCTGCCGGATAGCGGTCACCGTGGTCGTCTTGGCCTTGATGCGCACCTCGACCGGATTCTTCAAGTGCGTCTGCGCGACGCGCCGGATCGGCTCCGGCATGGTGGCGGAAAACAGCGCGACCTGGCGCCCTTCCGGCGCGCGGCGCAGGATCTCCTCGACGTCGTCGATGAAACCCATGCGCAGCATCTCGTCCGCCTCGTCCAGCACCACCGCGGCGATACGATCCAGCGCGAGGGTGCCGCGGCGCAGGTGATCCTGCACGCGCCCGGGCGTGCCGACCACGACATGCACGCCGCGCTTGAGCTGGCGCAGTTGCGGCTCCATGCTCTGGCCGCCGTAGATCGGGACGATGTGGAAACCCGGCAGGTGGCGCGCATAGGTCTGCATCGCCTCCGCCACCTGGATCGCCAGTTCACGCGTCGGCGCCAGCACCAGAATCTGCGGATGGCGCAGCGCGAGGTCGAGCCGGCTCAAGAGCGGCAGCGCGAAGGCGGCGGTCTTGCCGGTGCCGGTCTGGGCGACGCCCAGCAGGTCGCGCCCCTCGAGCAGCGGCGGAATGGTCTGCGCCTGGATCGGCGAGGGTGTCTCGTAGCCAACCTCGGCGACGGCCTTGAGGATCGGGGCGGCGAGCGCCAGATCGGAAAAACGGATGGTACTTTGGTCTGTCATGGGGTTTCCTGTCAGGGGAGCGCCCGCGGGCCAGGCCTGCGCGGGGGATGGGTGCGCAGCATTGTACCAGATCGGCGCGGCACGGGCCGCACGGCGTGCATGCCTAGGCCGGCGCGGCCTCCGGAGTCAGCGCGCGCATCACCATGCCGATTGCCTGCTCCCCCGCCTGACTGAGCGCCTGTTCCGGCGTCTTGCCCTCACGCCGCAGATGGTGCTCGACCAGGATCGCGCGCAGATACTGCCGGCTGTGCTCGGGGTGCGTGTTCATATCGCTCATCAGGTAATGGAGGCGGTCGGCGAACTCCCGCTCCGGCAGGCAGGGCGCGAACACGCCGCGCTCCAGCGCGTCCTGCAGCCGCGCGAAAAACGCGCGCTGGCCGGCATGCAGGTCCGGCGCAGCGTAGAACTTCCAGGCATGTTCGAGATCGTGGACGAAAAAGGCGAAGGCGTCGGCCTTGTGCATCACCGGCGCGTGCACGCGCGACCAGTCAGTAAGCGCCGTGACCGGGCGCCGACCGGAGACCTGCAGGCGCAGCACCTCGCGCGGCAACGGAATGTCCTCCCGCAGGACGAGCGGCCAGGCGCCTCGCAGCCACTGCACCAACGTGAGCGGCACGTTGCCTATCACTCCGCGGAACTGATAGCGCTCGAACAGCGATATCAACTCCGCCCGCAGCCACTCCCCTGCCGGCTGCTCCAGCAGCGCGAGACAGGCATCCCTGTCCGCCCGCGCATCCGCGCGCGAGCGCCGCGCCGCGAATCCCGTCCCATGGCGCGCGATCTGCCAGAACAGAAAATACAACCCGGCAAACACCGCCGCCTCGACCTCCCCCGACCGCCACCTCCCCACCATCCGCATAAACTCCACGAAATCCGGGACAGATTTATTTTCCATAACCGCCAATCCCATGACGTCGGGGACAGATTTATTTTTCATGATTCCTGCCCGATTCGGGGACAGATATATTTCCTCATCATGTGAGAACACGTTATTTTAAGGAAGATCTGAAATCTGTTTCCATAGCTGAAACAGAAAAAATAAATCTGTCCCCAATATTACTTTTCGGCTAACTCCAAGGTCTAAACCTTGGCGGCCCGTATGCCGTCGCCGTGTGGCTCCGCGGTAAAACCCGCCTTTCGCAGACGCCTGGTCACTTCCTGGGGCACATCGCGTCCGGAAGTCAGCTTGTTGGGCGAACCGGTGTAATGGAACAGCCGGCCATTGCGTTTGATCACCCGCGCAAGCTGGTCGTAGAACGCCTGCGAGTAGAGCTCGCCGGCGATACCGAAACGCGGCGGGTCGTGCAGGATGGCATCGAAGGCGGCGTCGGGCAGGGCCGCGATCCGCTCGGAGATATCACCGCACTCGAGAATCAAGGGGCCCTCCGCCACGGGCGACCAGGGGTTGAGGGTGCGCAGCCATAGGACCTCGGGGTTCTTCTCAAAGGAAAACACCCGCTCCGCGCCACCCTGCACGCAGCAGGCGGCGAAATAACCGAGTCCGCCGCAGGTGTCCAGGATGACCTTGCCGCGCGGCTCGACCCATGCGACCTTCCGCTCGGCATCCTCATAGGGCGAAAGCTGCGCCGTCGGCAGCATCTTGATGCCGTCGATCTCGAAGGTCGGCGGACCCCACTCGGTCGGCACCAGCTTGATCAGTGCATCGGTATAGCGTGCGGCGGGCGCGAACTCCTCGCCATCCCAGTAGTAAATGGTGCGCTCCTTGCAGCAGGCAAGGTAAGGGTAACTCCGCCCTCCCCAATGCCAGCCATCAGCATCGAGCTCGACGCCGACCACCGTGCAGCCGAGATCAAGTGAACACTCGACCATGGACACGCCCGCGCGCGCCGCTCCGATCAACTGCGTATGTTCCCTTAGCGTGAGTAATGGTCCCATCATTTTCCTGAACGAAATGCAGCGTTTCACGCAAATCCGATCCGGAACTGATCGATTTCTCAATCCTCCGGGGACAGATTGAAATCTGTCCCCGCCTCAAAAATGGAAAAATAAATCTGTCCCCAATATTACTTTCCTACTACTATAACAGCAGCCCGGTCTGGCGATCCGGATCGGTGTCCGCCTGCATGACACGACCATCCTCACGACAAACGTTTCGCAGCACCGCCCCCGGGGTCAGCCTGGCGCGGGCCTTATCCAAACTCGGCGTCGCCTCGCGCACTGAGGCGGCCACACTGATCGAAGCGGGACGCGTCACAGTCAACGGGCACCCGGCGCGCAACCCGAAACAGCGCGTCGACATGGGGAGGGACACCTTGACGCTCGACGGTCGGCGGCTATCCGCGCAACCGCGGCGGTACATCGCGCTCAACAAACCGCGCGGCCTGGTCACCACCGCGCGCGATGAGCGCGACCGGCCCACGGTCTATCAATGCCTGCACGAAGACGATCGCCAGCTTTCGCCGGTCGGCCGCCTCGACAAGGCAAGCGAAGGTCTGCTGCTGTTCACCAACGATACCCACTGGGCGCACACGATCCTCGATCCGGCGCGCCATTTCCCCAAGACCTATCACGTGCAGATCGATCGTGTGCCGGCGGCGACCGAACTCGCGCGCCTGCGCGCAGGCATCGAGATCGAACCCGGACTCACCACCCGCCCGGCGCAGGTGGAGATCCTGCGCAGCGGCGGCAAGACCTGCTGGCTGGAGATCACCCTGCGCGAGGGTCTGAACCGCCAGATCCGGCGCATGATTGAAGCCATCGACGCCCATGTGCTGCGCCTGCTGCGCGTCCGCATCGGCCCGATCGAACTCGGCGACCTCGCCAAGGGCGCGTCCCGCCCCCTCACCCCGGCAGAACTCGCCGCACTCCGTAACCAATCCGGCTAACCCGGGGACAGATTTATTTTTCCTACCGCCAATTCACTGACGTTGGGGACAGATTTATTTTTGCCATGTGTTTGCCCTGATGAAATGGCAATGAGATTTAAAACCATCCCCTGGCATGATCCAATAAAAAATAAATCTGTCCCCAGCGTCATGCCTCTGACGCACAGTTCCGCGGCGAAGTTATTTTGATTTGGGTCGGCCCGGCCGACCAGGGGCGCGCGAACCGATACGTCGACCAAGTATTTCCTCCGCCCTGGCGACAAAGGCTTCCGCTCCGGTCAATTGATTGCGCCGTACCGCGGTGCGTATCACCTTCCATTCGTCATGCGGAATGGCAGCGCGCAAAAACTGCCAGTAATTCACCTGGCGCTGCTGGACCGAAGCGCCAAGTGCGAGATAGCAGGGATCGTCATCCAGCCAGGAACAGGGCTCCACGCCCATTCGATGGCGGCAACTCGACCAGAGATAATCCTCCGGCGCCGCCACGATGCGCGCACGCACCGGATTCAGTTCGATATAGCGTACACAGGCAAGCAGGTACTCATCCTTGTCGACCGGGCTCGATTTGTAGCGGCTTTCCCACAACGTACCAGTGTTCTGATGAATATGATTGAAATAGCGCGTCTGACGGCCGGCGAGCCGTTTCATCAAACGGCCTATGCCCGTCACGTCCTCACCCGGACCCAGCAACAGATGAACATGATTGGTCATCAGGCACCAGGCATAAACCTTCACGCCGAATGAGCGCTTGAATTCCTCCAGTGTCTCGAGGTAGCGCTCATAGTCGCGTCGCCCGGCAAAAACCGCCCGGCGATTATGCCCGCGCTGGACAATATGATGGGGACAATGCGGCAACAGGACTCTGCCCGTCCGTGGCATAGCGTATCTCCTTGCCATCCTTGGCGATGTGAGACAGCCCGAGCGTAACCGATCTTCCGTGGAAAATAAATCTGTCCCCGCCGAGCTGGGGACAGATTTATTTATTGCATCTGTCCTACAGCCGTTTTCCGGCGAGCGTCGGGACCTTGTCGGTGCGAGTCTCGATTTTGAGATAACTGAGCAGGCGCACACAGCCTTCCCGGTGCAGCATCTCGTGAATGGCGGCAACCGCGGCGAGAATATCCGCCAGCTCACCCTCGATATTCGTACCGGAGGCATGCGGCTCCACTATGAAGTCGCAGGTCTTCAGCAGCGCCATTACCCTGGTGATCTCTCCCCGCACGGAAACCCCCTGCCCGATCGGGACAACCTGCAATTCCGCCGTAGCCTTCATGGATACCTCCAGACTCTCCAGTGACTATTCTGAAAAAAGTTATTATCGGGGACAGATTTATTTTCTTCATATTTTCTTCCATGGAAAAACTGTCATCAGCGATGACTTCAAACCTGCCCCCGCACCAGAGCCGCATCAGAAATAAATAAATCTGTCCCCGACGTCAGTGGATTGACGCTTTTCCGTTCGATCGGGAAACATCAATCCTCGTGGTTCACCAGGTCCAGGTCCTTGCGGTAGACCTGCGACTCGATCTCGACCAGCCCCAGCATCGTGTGAAACAGATTGTCATGGGTGTATTCGTGTGAGGCGTGCGCGCGCAAGGCCGCGTGGTCAACGTGGTAGCTGTCGCCGAACCACAGGATCATCGGCACATGAGTCTGCGCCTCGGGCGCCATGACCATCGGGATACCGTGCAGGTACAAGCCCTTCTCGCCCAGTGACTCGCCGTGATCGCTCACATACATCATGGCGGTCTCGAAGCGGTCGGTGTTCTGCTTGAGCAATCCGATCACCCTGGATAGAAAGTAGTCCGTATAGAGGATCGCGTTGTCATAGGCATTGCCGATCTCTTCCCCGGTGCACTGATCGAGCTCATTGGTGGTGCACACGGGCGTGAAGCGCTCGAATTCCCTGGGATAGCGCTTGTAATAGGCCGGCCCATGATTGCCCATCTGATGCAGAACAATGACGATATCCCTCCCGGGAATGGCATCAATATACTCCTGCAATCCGGCCAGCATACCCACATCGCGGCATTCGACATCGCAGACCGGATTTTTCTCGCTGGTCTTGAAGTTCTCGTACGGCACACGCAAAGCCACGCCCTTCGAATCCGAGTTATTGTCACGCCACAGCACATTAATACCGGCATGCGTCAGCACATCGAGCAGGTTTTCGTGGCGCGCGTGCTCCGCGCCGGATCCGGCATAGCCGCTGAGCGAAAACATGCAGGGCACCGATACCGCCGTTGAAGTGCCGCAGGAGTGCACATTATCAAAGAAGATGACATCCTCCCGCCCCAGCAACGGATTGGTGTCGCGCGCATAGCCGTTGAGAGAAAAATGGTCGGCGCGCGCGGACTCACCGACCACCAGTATGACCAGCTCGCGATCTTTATCGGTGGCCGGGATCCCGGCATCCGTGCCCACCGGCACGACGGGGCCTGCCGGGCTGCGCATCGCGGCGGAAAGATACTTCCCAGCGGAATAGACGTAATAGGCGGGATTTGCGTAGAAACGCACCGTCTTGTGCTCGCGTATCAAGGTGCTGTATGTCTTGCCGAAGGCGAGCACCACGACCACGATTGCGAGCACCGCAATGGAGACCAGCTTCAGCCTCGACAGCAATTCCGCCCGGAACGGGCGGGCAGCGATCTTCACCTGATAGACCAGCAGCGACGGGACGATACCCAGCAGCACGAAATACAACAGCAACCTGGCGCTGAACAGATCCATCGACTCGCCAATGTCGGTGCTGACCATATTCTGGATCATGTCGTCGCTGATGACGACATCGTAGGCATCCATGAAATACGCCGTCAGCGACGACACCAGCAGCACGACGACCAGCACGGGCTTGGCCATTGGCCGCCACGCGACCAGCCCAAGCAACACCGTATTCCAGGCGGTGAGCAGGATAAACAGGCTGGCGATAAACGCCGGGTTTGCTTGCGGCGGATAAAATTCCGCAGCATGGCGGAAAAAGGACAGATTGAAAAACACGGCCAGCAACAGCGCGGCCGCCAGGATCAATTTATTGGTACTCATAGTCGGCACATGTCTCACTGCGGCCTCGCCTCCGGCGGAATGCTCTATATTCGGGGATGCGGGATCGACCCTCCCTGCGGCTGATCCAGCTTTACATAGCAATCAGGAAATGCACACCCTGGGCTTCGAGGAAGACGCGGGCCTCGGGGCCGTGCAGGATGGCGAAGGTTGCGAGCATGCCGGCCTCCATGCAGGTGGGGCCGACGACAGTGACGGCGCCTGGCGCGCCTTCCACCGGCCAGCCCGTGCGCGGGTCAAGGATATGGCCATAGCGGCGGCCGTCCCTTTGCAGGTAACGCCGCGCATCTCCGCTGGTGGCGATGCCGCCCTGACGAACCTTCAATTGCGCCAGCACAGAGGGACCTGTCGCGCGCGGGCCCTCGACACCGACGTTCCACAACGTGCCGTCGCGACGCGGACCGTCCACGAACAGATCGCCGCCGAAATTGAGGATGAATCCGGTTGCGCCGCGCGCACGCGCGATACCCGCCGCCCGATCCACCGCGTACTCCTTGCCGAGCCCGCCGAAATCGATCTCCATGCCGGCCGGCAGACGCAGGACCGGTCGCCGCCATTCGACCTTGTCCCACCCGACCATCCGCCGCACCTCGGCAACGAGTTCCGGCGACGGCAACCGATCACTGCCGTCGAAGCGCCACGCGCGGCGCAGGATGCCCGAGCTGATATCGAAGCGGCCATCACTCAGCCGGTGACACAAGGCCGCGTAATCGAGCAGGTCCGCCGTCTCGGCGTCGACCTCCACGGCCGCGCCTTCTGCTGAGTTGATCCGGAAGAGCAGATTGTCATCGCGATAGCGGCTGAACTTCGCCTCGATGCGCCGCGCCTCGTCGGCGACCTCGCGCAGCAAGGCGTGCGCCGCCTCATGATTGTCCACCTCGACCAGCAACTCGCAGTCGCTCGCCATCGCCGCGAAGCGGCCGCGCCAGTAACCGTCCTCGCGCATCAGCCGCGGCTCATCGAGCATGACACCCTCACTCAGAAACGGGCGAAGTAGTTCAGCTGTATGATAAGCGCCTCGAGCTCCGGATACAGGTCGAAGTTGTTCTGAATGCCAATCGCGTCGGCGGGATGGCTGTCGCCGGTCTGCACCATGCGCTCCAGCACCAGGCTCCATTCGCTGTCCTCGCCGTCCGCCCGGCCGAGCTTGAGCCCCACCGTCGTGCTGTCCATCTCGGCCAGACGATAGTCGGCGCTGATCTCGGACGGGATCGCCTCGGAGTCCGGCAGACTGTGACGATAGAAATCGGCCGCGGTCTGGCTGTAGCGGCGTCCATACGGAGCCGCGAAAAAGCCGCGCCCGAGCTCCAGCCGGTAGCTCAGATCGACGGTGGTTGAGCGCACACCCCAGTCATCGGTGAAATAGCGGAACGAGACGCGAAAGACATCTTCGGGCAGATGGTAGACCCACTTCAGGTAGAGGATATTCGCAAGGCGGCTGCCGGGCCGGCTCTCATAGAAATAATCGGTGGTCGCGCCGCCGGCGTCGATCAGGCTCACCACCTTGTACGGATCGTTCAGATAACCGTCGCGATAACTCAGCGAGTAATTCAGTTGCAACAGCGAACGCGGGCTCAGCACCTGTGTCACGCCGACCATCGCATCCAGCGTCAGCTTGGTCTCGCCGCCCAGCAGATCACCGCCCTCGCCGCCCTCGCCATCATCATCCTCGTCGCGATCCTCGTCATCATCATCGTCATCGGATGATTCCGTGCTGAGCAGCTGCAATTCCTTCGGCGTCCCGCCTGTCGGCGAAACCATGTCAAGACCGCCGCCAAGGCCGGCGCTCCAGGTCCTGAGCCGGTCCGCCGTATCCCACAGCTTCGTGTAGCTGCCGCTCATGGAGAGATAATCGGATTCCACCGAGCCGCTGAGTCCGGTGATGTGTCGTTCGGTGCGGCTGTCCGGCGTCTCCCAGTCCGCGCCGAGCGCGAAACGCGCGTCCCTGAAATCCACGGTCGGCAGGGTATTCGGCGCCACCGTGTAGCTCTTGTTGCCTGACGCGCCGGTGAAGGTCTGCACGGTATCGGATATGGTAGCCCCGTTGGGCGAGGCGCCGGTCATGACGTCAATGGCGCCGCGCACGGTGACGCTGGCATCGTCGCCGCGGTCCTTTTTCGCCGAGAAGCTCGGTTCGACGACATCGATGCGATCCTTCTCGGAGTAATACAGCACCGAGCTGTCGACGTCCCAGACCTCGGTGCTGGCCGCGCCTGACTGTCCCGGCGCGGATGCGAGCAGACCGAAGGTCGCGAGGGTCAACGCACCACGGATATTTTCAGGGCGAGCGGCCATCAGGTGCACCCGCATCCGCCGCCGCCGACACCCTGACCGCCGAAAGCGGCCTCCTTGCTGAAATAGATGTGTTCTTCCAGCGCGCTCTGGACCGGGCTTGGCGTCAGTTGCATCTTGCGTTCGGCGAGCATGCCGCGCTCCCAGGGCTTGACGGTGGAACAGCCGGCGCAGACGGCGTACAGGCCCATGACCAGTGCGAACACCGCCACCGGTCTCATCACAACACCCCCGTTACTTGTGCGCCAGCAGCGCACGGATCTGTCCCTCGACATCGGCAAGCTCGCTGTCGCGAAAGCCGAGGTGCTCGGCGTGAATATGCCCCTCACGGTCAATCAGATAGGACGTCGGCATGCCGGTCACGCCGTAGGCCTCGGCGATGTCGCCCTCAGGATTGTAGGCCACGGTGAATCGCGCCGGATAGCGGGCGAGGAATTTCTCGCCCAGCGCGCGGTCGCTGTCGAGATTGATGGCGAGGACCTTAAGCCCCTGCGCCTCATAGCGACCCTGCAGATCGCTCATCCACGGAAAGGACTTCCGGCATGGACCGCACCATGATGCCCAGAAATCCACATACACCACCTGACCACGGAGTTGCGAGAGCGTGATGTCGCCATGGTCAGTCGGCAAGGTGAAATCCGGCGCCTCCCTGTCCGCGGATGCGAACGCCAGCCCGCAAAAGGCTGACAATGCGAGAACAATCGAGACACGGCGCTTCAAACGGGTGATTGATGCAAACATATCGATCCGGCCAAACCTTATGTTGATAAACGTATGAGCGGCGATTATGGTTCCTCGCCGAATGTATCAGGCGCCCAGTGTACCGCCACAGGCCGCCGGGTATCTTAATTCTCCGTTAAGGGGCCGTCACGAGCGCGCGTGCGCGCCTCGTTTACGCCCTCCCCGCCCGGCATCCCGGGGGGAATGCCCGGAGGCTGAGCGCATTCGTCGGGCAAAATACTTCCCGGCGATCAGCACAGCAGACGGTGGCTGCCTGCGTTTCCGTGGTCTTCGTGCCATCGTGTACCGCCTCCGGTTGCAGTCGGCATCGCCAGAGATGCGCGGCCACCAGGGCGAGATCACCCGGGCGCACGGAATCGAGCCTGAATTTCTTCACGGCGACCTGCTGACCGCGCCTGTCCTTGATCGGTCGGGACTTGCCCGGCTTTCTCTTGTATTTCTTCATGCGCCGGCTTGAAACTGTCAGGAAATAAACTTGCGGAAAGCATCACTCATCCAGCAACTCCACCAGCGCCGTGCCCGTCGCCGCGTCGATGCTGAAACGAACCACGCAGTATTCGTTGTTCTCATTGACGGGCGTCGGGTCATCGGCACAGGCACAGCCGGTCAGGATCGAGCGGTAAAACATCCCGACCTTGGCATGGATGATGCCGGACCCATCGGAGGCATGAATCACCATCGCGCTCAGCGTCCCCTCCAGCACGTGACTGCCGGCGGACAGCGCCTGATACAGGGGAAGCTGGCCATACTCCAGCCGCTCGACCTCGTGCTTGAGTGCATCGTTGAAACCCGGCGTACCCCACGCGCTCAGCGCGTGTGTCAGTCGTATCGACATGGCTCACCCCATCGCAATCAGGCAAAACGACCGTAGCAGATCCCGGTCCCGTCATTCTGTTCTGGCGGCGTTTGCCGCGCAAGGGATAAACACGCCTGCCGGCGGGTCCCGCATACGGTATAATCGCGGCTCTGTATTACGGGACTGAACGATGACATCTGGCGGACGCATATTGGCAATCCTCCTGCTGGCGGCGGCCCTCGCGGCCTGCAGCACCGATGCCTCGCAGGCAAGCTGGCTGCACGGCACCTGGACGCTCGCCTACAACCCCGGCAATGACAGCCAGGACGTGCTGACCTTCGACCCGGACGGCAAGGTCGAGATCCGCACTTCCGACGCACGCCGCATCAACGGGACCTATCACCTGAAAGGCCAGACCCTGCTCCTGCTGCTCGAAGGCCGCACCGGCGTCATCGACGTCCAGTTCGAGATCTCCCCCGATCACGCCCGCCTGCTCTACCCGTCCGGCGCCTACTACACCCGA
>JADLET010000076.1 GCA_020845975.1 Gammaproteobacteria bacterium
CCCGCCAGCGCTTCCACAGCTCTCGCTTGTCAGCCGATGGCAGGCCTCTGCTCCTCTCCACCATGCCTTATCCTCCCAAATCCAAGAGTTAAACATGATGTGTTGCAGCGATCTATTGAATCTGCACCGTTTACCAGCAATGGTCGACGCAATACCCCTGTCTTTCTGACTCACCGCGCGTGAGAAGGAGCCTCGAGATGGAAACCTTTCTGGACACCTGGAAGCCTCGCGTATTGAGCATTCTGCGCATCGTGACCGCCTTTATGTTCATTCAGCACGGCACACAGAAGATGTTTGGATTTCCCGCGCCTCAGCATCAGCCGTTCGAACTCTATTCCATGTTTGGTGCCGCCGGTGTGCTGGAAGTGTTCGGCGGACTCCTGATCCTGCTGGGATTGTTCACCCGCCCGGTCGCGTTCCTGCTGTCGGGTGAGATGGCCTTCGCCTACTTCATCGTACATGCGCCGCAGGCGTTCTGGCCGCTGCTGAACGGCGGAGAACTGGCGGTGATGTGGTGTTTCACGTTCTTGTACCTCGCCTGTGCGGGTGGCGGAACATGGAGCCTGGACCATCTTCGCGACCACGCGCCAGCCGCCTCGAGCCGGACGTGACCGGCGTCTGGTGACTGCTGCCTTGCGCCGCGGATCAGGCGCGCCTATGACGCGCCGGCTGGCGATCATGGTGGGCGGGTATTGGCCGCGCGAACCGGGCCTCAGTCACTTGTTCAGGGATGTCCCCCTCGGTGGAGCTGGGGTGCTGGTTCAGTCGCCAGCCGGAACGTCGGCCGCCCCCGGATAGGGTGCTCGCACCGTGCAAGGCCACGCTGCATTACTGATCTCCTGAACGATTGCCGCCGGGGCCTGGTGCCGACGGTGGGGCTGGGCGTGCTAATATGGTGCCCCATGCACTCCGCCACAACCTGCCATGCTGTAGGCACGCCCTGAGTCCGTTACATCCATCGTTGATAAATCCGAATGGAGCAGGCAGGCCCTGTCGCGTCGGCGTTTTGCTTGTGACTGCGCTGTGCGGTTACATCCCGGCCACTGTCCTGGCCGAGGAGGTGCCGATCGAGATCGGCGGCGACGGGAGCATCTTCGACGTCCTGAATCCGGCCCATGATTTCTGGTCGGACATGGTGGCGGACTATTCTGGGCGCCTGGACAGGTTTTTTGGCGACGACCGGAATTTCGAGGAGACGAACAAGAGCATGGTGCAGCTGGATTTTACCCAGCTGATCGATGAGGGCGGCGAACACCGCACAACGTTTTCAGGGCGCGCCAAGCTGGCGCTGCCACAGGCGCAGAAACGCCTTCACCTGTTGCTGGAGACCGATCCCGAAGATGTGGCCACCAGTGCGATCAATCCGGAAGGGCCGGTGCCGACCAGCGAAATCGCCTCGCCCGACAGTTACGCGGCCGCATTGCGTTATCGGAAAGAGAGGGAAGACCGCTGGGATTTCAGCACTGACATCGGGATCCGTTTTCGCTCGGGCCTGGATCCCTACACACGTCTGCGCGGCAGCGGCGCGCTGCCGCTCGGGTTCTGGCGCTTCAAATTGACGGAAACGCTGTTCTGGTTCCGCACCATCGGCCCGGGTGAGACCACGCGGCTGGATATCGAACGGCCACTGCCCGCCGAACTGTTGTTCCGCTCCGCCACACACGCCACCTGGCTGAACGATGACCGAAGCTTCACCGTCCGTCAGGACCTGTCGATTTATCAGACGCTGGATGCCCGCCGCGCGCTGCTTTATATGATCAGCGGTCTCGGCACCACTCAGCCGGTAACGCAGATGGAGGAATATGTCGTCCTGTTGCGCTATCGCCCTCGCTTGCACCATGACTGGCTGTTCGGCGAGATCAGCCCGCAGGTGCATTATCCGGTCGAGACCGACTACCATCCCGACCTGCGGCTTGTGCTCGGCCTGGAAATGCTGTTCGGGAACGCAAACCGTCGCTAGTGCATCATGGACCGGCGGCTGGCGACTCGACGGCGTCGGTCTTGCGTGAACTCCATTCCTGCAGAATGTTGTAGACGATGGCAAGCAGGGTCGGGCCGATAAAAATGCCGAGGAAGCCGAAGGCGAGCACGCCGCCGAGTCCGCCGAGGAACACCAGGATGAAGGGAAGCTTGCTGCCCTTGCTGATGAAGTAGGGTTTCAGGAAATTGTCGATGGTGCTCACCACGAGCAGGCCCCAGATCACGAGAAAGATGGCTGAACCGGTCTCGCCCTGCTGGAACAGCCAGATGGCTGAGATTCCCCAGGCGAGGGAGGAGCCGAGCGGTATCAGCGACAGCAGGCAACTGATGGCGCCGAGCAGCAGCGCGCCGGGCACGCCCGCGATGAATATGCCGATGCCGGCGAGAACGCCCTGGGCGAGGGCCGTGCCGATGATGCCGTAGATCACGCTCTTGATGGTATTGCCGGCGATGCCAAGCATGCCGGCGCCACGCTCGCCGCCGACACGGGATAGCAAGTCCTGCGCGCGTCCCGCCAGGACGGCGCTGTCGCGGTAGATAAAAAACGAGATGAACACACTGAGCGAGAGATACATGATGCCCTCGCCGAGCTTCGCCGCGCCCAGCAGGGCCCAGTCCCGCAAAGGCATGAGATAGCGGGTCAGTTCCTCGGTCAGGCGCGCGCCGCTGCCGGCCATGTCCTGCCAGCGCTCGTGGATCGATGAACCCACCAGCGGAATTTTCAGCACCCAGTCGGGTGGGGTGGGCGGTCCGTAGGCAAGCAGATGGCGCGCCATCTCGATCACGATGCGCACATTGTCCGTCAGGCTGACGCCGACCAGGATCAGCGGCACGATCAGCACGGCAGTCACTAGCATTACCATGATCCCGCTCGCCAGTCCGCGCCGCCCCCGCAAGCCCTGTTCGATGCGGTGGTACAGTGGCCAGGTGGTGAAGGACAGGATTACGGCGAGCAGGACGGCTGAGAGGAATGGGCGCAACACGAAATAGCATCCCAGCACCAGCAGGATGGCAAGGGCGAAACCCGCATAGTGATCGATGCGGGTTTCGTTCAGGGCGAAGTTCTTCCTGGCCATGCGGAACGCCCCTCCCGGGCGGGAAATCCAGACAATCCGCCCGATTGTACCTTAAGGTCGCCGAATTGCGTTGATGTCAGATCCCGATTGAGCAAGGGATTGCCCCGTGGTCTGCTTGCGCACTTGTCGCATGTTCGCCGCGTCACAGGGATTCAGTATACTGGCAGTCAGGATATGCACAGGGGAGAGCCGTCATGACTGATAAAAAAATCATCGCGGTGGTCGGCGCCACCGGCGCGCAGGGTGGCGGATTGGTGCGTGCCATTCTGGCCGATCTCGACGGCGGGTTCGCCGTGCGTGCGCTGACACGTGACGCCGATTCGGACAAGGCGAGGGCGCTGAAGGAACTGGGCGCCGAGGTCGTGGCCGTGGACGTGGATGACAGCGCAAGTCTGGAACACGCCTTCCAGGGCGCGCATGGCGCCTACTGTGTCACCTTCTACTGGGAACATTTCTCTCCCGAGAAAGAACTGGCCCAGGCGCAGTCCATGGCCAGCGCGGCGAGGCGCGCCGGCCTTGCCCACGTCATCTGGTCGACGCTGGAGGACACGCGAAATTGGGTGCCTCTTGGAGACGAGCGCATGCCGACCCTGCTGGACAAGTACAATGTGCCGCATTTCGACGCCAAGGGTGAGGCGAATCAGTGGTTCTCCGCCGCGGGTGTGCCGACGACCTTTCTGCTCACGTCGTTCTACTGGGACAATCTGATCCATTTCGGCATGGGGCCGAAGCCGGGGCCGGATGGCCAGCTCGTTTTCACGCTGCCGATGGGGGACAGGAAATTGCCCGGCATCGCGGCGGAGGATATCGGGAAATGCGCCTATGGCATCTTCAAGCGTGGCCGTGACCAAATCGGCCGGACCGTCGGCATCGCGGGCGAGCATCTGACCGGCGAACAGATGGCGGCGGCATTGGGCGCGGCGCTGGGTCAGGAGGTGCATTACACCGCCATCACGCCCGAGCAGTACCGCGCCCTGGCCTTCCCCGGCGCCGACGATCTCGGCAACATGTTTCAGTTCAAGCACGATTTCGAGGCGGAATTCTGCGGCGCCCGCAGCCTAGCCACCTCGCATGCCTTGAACACCGAGCTGCAGACTTTCGCGCAGTGGTTGGCGCTCAACAAGCACCGTATCCCGATCGAATAGTGGCGTAGCGGACAAACAACGACAGGGGGCAGCTTTTAATTCCGTCCCCTTGTTTGTTGAGCCTGGCAGTTGTCAGAAACAGGATGTTGCCTCCGCGAATATCGGGCAGCGTCCTGATGTTGTTGCATGCGCTGACACGGCGTCCCCGCCTGCGCGAGGATGACATCAACAGATTTCACCAGTTCATATTTCCTTCCCGTGACG
>JADLET010000077.1 GCA_020845975.1 Gammaproteobacteria bacterium
ACTGAAGAAGGGCCATTCCGTCAGACTGTTCCTGATGAGCGCGGGTGTGGAGATCGAGCGTCTCAGGGACGGCAACTACGACGTGGTGGCGCAGCTCGAGGAATTTTCCGTCAACGGCGGCAAGGTGCTGGCCTGTGGCGCCTGCATGAAAGCGCGCAATCAGTCCGAGTCGGATGTATGTCCGCTCTCCACCATGAACGACTGCGTGGAGATGGTGGAATGGGCGGACAAGACAGTAACGTTCTGAATCGGGCGCGGGAAACAGCTGCCGGCGCGTAGTCCGGCGGGTTATCCGGGCGTCGGGCTTACCTGTATAATCGGCCTCCGGTTCCCGTTACTACGCGAGGCTGCATGATCGAACTTTTGTCAGATCCGAACGTCTGGGTCGCCTTTGTCACGCTGACTGCCCTTGAGCTCGTGCTCGGGATCGACAACATCATCTTCATCTCGATCCTGGTGGACAGGCTGCCGGAGGCGCAGCGCGCGCTGGCGCGCCGGGTCGGGCTGTTCTTCGCGATGTTCACGCGCATCGGACTGTTGTTCCTGCTGGCGTGGATCGTGGGCCTGACCGCCCCGTTGTTTACCGTCTTAGGGGTGGAGATTTCCGGGCGCGACCTAATCCTGGTCAGCGGCGGACTCTTCCTGTTATGGAAGAGCACGATGGAAATTCACCAGCTGCTGGAGGGCGAGGCGGGTCATTCTTCCTCTGCGGTGCGCGCGACGTTCGCGTCCGTCATCATGCAGATCGCGATTATCGACATCGTGTTCTCCCTCGATTCCATCATTACCGCCGTGGGGATGGTCGATCATGTCGAGGTCATGGTCGCGGCGGTCGTCGCCTCGGTCGCGCTGATGATGTTCTTCGCCGGTCCGATCAGCAATGTCGTGTCGGCGCATCCGACTATCAAGGTGCTGGCGCTCGCCTTCCTGTTCGTGATTGGTGTCGTGCTGATCGCCGACGGCTTCGGTCACCACATCCCGAAGGGGTATGTGTACTTCGCCATGGCCTTCGCGGTCGTGGTCGAGACCCTCAATCTGCGCCTGCGCAAGCGCGTCGCGAAGCCGGTCGAGTTGCACGAGCCGTATACCAGGGAAGAGTAGTGATCCGAACGGAGTCGCCGTGGCCTGGTGTCTGAGCCTCTGGATCAAGCTGATTTTCTGTTGACACCGTTCTTCGGCGCCGGCGTGTTGCTGATGTTGATGGCCATCGGCAGCTAAAGCGGCACGCTGCAATTCAGCAGCAATACGGCGGCGACGAAGACCGCCACCTGGATTCAGCGGCGGCAACTGTTCCGATACGCTGGCGAAGCAGTAGAGAGTCGGTTCCAACGCGGCGCCTCAGGCGGCATCGTCCCCGGATTTTCCGGCGGGGGCCATGCGGCCATGCAGGTGCCGGATCGCCTGCACGCTGGCGAAGGTCGAGACGCAGTAGGGTACGAGGAAGGTCAGCCCGATCTTGACCCATTCCGTCAGCGTGACCGAGACGGACAGCAGCTTGTCGCCATGGTTGATCAGGGCGAGGATGCAGCCGACGAAGGCCGCGACCTTCAGCGCGCGCGCGGCGACCGAGCGTTGCAGTGCGATGTCAAACCAGCCGCGCATGATAAACGTGCTAAACGGGGACAGATATACATCTGTCCCCGTATTGCCGCATGGGGACGGATTTGAAATCCGTCCCCTTTTCAACAAATAAATCCGTCCCCGATACCACCATCAGAACTTCCAGGCGTAGCTGGCCGCGAGCTCCCACTCGTCCATGCGCAGCGTGATGGTCTGGCCGGGGTCGAGCGGATTCGCGCCGCTGACCTCTTTCTCCGGCGCGTACATCGCGGCAAAGCTCCATTCGCCAGCGGCGCCGAGACGCTGGGTGAAGCCGGCGGTGAGGTGCTGTTCCATCACGCCGGGCGCGAGGATATTGAACATGACCTCGCTGTCCGGGATCGGCTGGTCGCAGCGGCTGTAGCCGACGCGCCAGGTCCAGTCCTCGTCGCGCGCCCACTGGTAGCCGAGCTTGATCACCGTGACGTCTTCCCAGCCGAAGCCGGCGCCATCATCGTTGCCAAGCGATCCAGGTTGCAGATTGGGCAGCATCGGATTGCCGACCGACTTGATGTCGCTGTACCAGATGCGCTGGACGTCGAACAGCAGCGTCGTGGCCGGGCTGGTCTCCCAGGCCAGGCCAAGGGCCATGGTCGCCGGGATATTGAAGCCGCCCTGTTCGGCGAACAGGCCGCGGTATTGGTCGAGCTCATCCATCCGCATCTCGGTCTGGTATGAGGCGGCGAGCGTGAGGCCGGTCTGCACCTCGCTCGTGATGCCGAGGCGGGCGCCGTAGCCGAACGAGCTGTCGTGGTCGTTATCTGTCAGGTTGTCCACATCGCTGGAGAAACCACCGAAGGCCGCGAGGCCGGTGGCCTCGAAGCGCTGGTAGGCGAGGATCGGGCTGACGCCCCACGAGGTCGAGTCGTTGATGCGCTGCGCGTAGCTGAGGTTGACGAACAGCTGCGCGAGATCGACGCCGGCGCCCGGCTCGCTGCCGGGAACCGAGCCGCCATAGAAGGTTCCGGCGCTGCCGCCGGCGCTGTCCGGCCAGTCGGTATTCATGCCGCCGTTGGCATAGACGCTGACGCCGACCGCGCGGTCGGCATCGAGCATATGGTTCCAGCCGAAGTGCGGGATCAGGAAGTATTCGCTGTCGCTGTCCACCGATTCCGGGGTGAGTCCAAAACTGTTGGGCGCGCCTGAAGGGGCGCCTTCCACGGTGTAGGAGCGATGCGGGCTGAACAGCGCCACGCCGGCGTCGATCCGGTTGCCGACCTCGACCATGCCGGCCGGGTTGGCGGCCGCGGCCAGGGAATCCTGCGGCAGCGCGACACCCGCGCCGGCCAGTCCCTTATCCTTCACGCTGTAGGCGTGCGAAAAATAACCATTGGTGGCGAAGGCGTTGCCTGTGGCGATCAGCGCGCCGATCGCGGTCCCGAAGATCAGTTTCTGATGGTGACGCATGCGTTTTCCCTCTGATGGCTTGTAGTTATTGTGGGCCGTCGTTTCGATGGCCGCCGGCCAGAACGACCAGTATACCCGTTCGTCCCGGAGCAGCCATCCGCGGGCACGGCGGGATCCGGTATAATTGCGGGCATCGAGTACGGGATTGTTGAGATAGCGGCAGCGGACACAGGAGCGGGTATGGAGTTTAACGAATTGTTTCCCAACGGCTACCAGCATTATCTGGTTGGCGGATTGTTGATCGGCGGCGGGACGGCCCTGCTGTTCATCGGGGCAGGTCTGGTCGGTGGCATGAGCGGCGTCTATTCGTCGGTCTGGTCCTGGTTCTCGAACGCCCCCCATTTCCAGCAGGAGCGCATCCGGGGCAACCGGGACTGGCGCATGGTCTATTCGGCCGGACTGATACTGGGAGCCTTCCTTTGGCTGATCAGCGGAGGCACGGCCTGGCACACTGGCGTCGGCGCGTGGCAGTTGCTGCTGGGCGGGTTCGTCGCCGGCTTCGGCGCGCGGCTGTCGAACGGCTGCACCTCGGGGCATGGCATCTGCGGCCTGGCTGCCTTGCAGCCGCCGTCCCTGCTGGCGGTGCTGATCTTCCTGACGACCGCGATCGCGACCGCGCATCTGGTGCAAATGGTGGGTGGCGTATGAACGCGAGATGCAAGCACCCGAAGTGGTACGGTTGCCTGTTCGTGCTCGCCGGCGGCCTGATGGCGGGCTATGGTCTCAGCCTGTCGGGCATGGTGCGACCCGAGGTCGTGCTGAGTTTCCTGCGCTTCGAGGATATGGGCCTGTTGCTGGTGCTGGGCGGGGCCTCCGGCACGGCGCTGCTGGCCTATCAGCTGGCGCCGCGCCTGCTGCGCAAGCCTCTCGCGGCGCCGGCCTTCAGCGTCTATTCATCGGCCATGAACGCGCGTACGCTCGGAGGCGCGGCCATCTTTGGCATCGGCTGGGGCATCTGCGGTGTCTGCCCGGGTCCCGCGATGGCCGGCCTCGGCGCCGGCGACTGGTCCCTGCTGTTCTCGCTGTTCGGCATGCTGGCCGGTGCCTATGTGCAGGGCCGATACTTCGGGGATGCGCCGCTGGAGGGCGCGCGGAACCGGATCTAAACGCTTCACCGGCGCGGAGGAAAATGGGGACAGATTTATTTAACCGCCGCGTCCTCTGCCGCGGTGGACGGTGACAGATTTATAAATCTGTCACCAGGTAAATGAATCTGGCCCCGCATCAAAAATGTCCTCCCTTCCCATCGACGAAGTCCTTCCCGAGCTGCGCTCGGTCCTGTCCACGCATCCGGCGGTGGTGCTGCAGGCGCCGCCGGGCGCGGGCAAGACCACGGGGGTGCCTCCGGCGCTGCTCGACGAGTCCTGGCTCGGGGACGGGACGATCCTGATGCTGGAGCCGCGCCGGCTCGCGGCGCGCGCGGCGGCGGCGCGGATGGCCAGGCTGCGCGGCGAGGAGATCGGCGACACCGTCGGCTATCACATCCGGTTCGAGAGCCGGACCTCGAAGCGCACGCGCATCAAGGTGGTGACCGAGGGCATCCTGACCCGCCATCTGCAAAACGATCCCGAGCTGAAGAATGTCGGGCTGGTCATCTTCGATGAATTCCATGAGCGCCACCTCCACGCGGACCTCGCGCTCGCGCTGTGCCTCGATGCGCAGTGCGGTCTGCGCGAGGATCTCAAGATCCTCGTCATGTCGGCGACGCTGGATGGCGAGGCGGTGTCCCGCCTGCTCGGCGGCGCGCCCATCGTCACCAGCCGCGGCCGCAGTTTTCCGGTGGACCTGCGCTATCTGCCGCGCGATCCGGCCGGTTCGCTGGCGGCGGTGGTGGCCGATGCCGTCGCGGGCGCGCTGGCGCGCGACGAGGGCGACGTGCTCGCCTTTCTGCCCGGCGCCTGGGAGATCCGCCGCGCGCAGGAGCTGCTTGAGCAGCGAATTGACGGTGCCGCCGAGATCTTCCCGCTTTACGGCGATTTGCCCTGGGAGGCGCAGGATCGCGCCGTCATGCCAGGCGGTGGACGCCGCCGCGTGGTGCTGGCGACACCGATCGCCGAGACCAGTCTGACCATCGAGGGCATCCGCGTCGTCGGCGATTCCGGCCATGCGCGCGCGCCGCAGTTCGATCCGGGCACCGGGTTGTCGCGGCTGGTGACGCACCGCATCTCGCGCGCCTCGGCCGACCAGCGCGCCGGCCGTGCCGGCCGTCTCGCGCCGGGGGTGTGCTACCGCCTGTGGAGTGAGGCGACCCAGCGTGGTCTGCTGCCATATTCGCTGCCGGAGATCCGCAGCGCCGACCTGGCCCCGCTCGCGCTCGAGCTCGCGGCCTGGGGCGTGAGCGACGCCGGCGCGCTCGCCTGGCTCGATCCGCCACCCGCCGCGGCGTTCGAGCAGGCGCGCGCGCTGTTGACCGAGCTCGGCGCGCTGGACGGCGCGGGCCTGATCACGGACGCGGGTCGCGCGATGGTGCGTCTGCCGCTGCATCCGCGCCTCGCGCACATGCTGTTCGCGGCCGAGCGTATTCATCTCGGCGCGCTGGCCTGTGACGTCGCGGCGCTGCTCGCGGAGCGCGATATCTACACCGGCGAGGCGCGCCGTTCGGCCGATTTCGCGCAGCGCCTCGAGGCCCTGCAGGCCTTTCGCGACGGCGGGCGCCGGGCCGCGCTTGCGCATGGCGCCGATGCCAATGGCTGCACCCGCGCCGCGCAGGCCGCGCAGCAATTTCGCCGCCTGCTGTCGACGGCATCGGGTGAGATGGGCAACGCGGACGCCGCGGGTCTGCTGCTGGCGCTCGCCTATCCGGACCGCATCGGCCTGCAGCGGGCGTCCGGGGACAACCGCTATCTGCTGGCCTCCGGGCGCGGCGCGCGCCTGCACGAGTCCGAGATGCGTCTGCGCCAGCCCTGCCTGGTCGCGGCCAGCCTCGATGCCGGCGTGATCGAAGGCCTGATATATCTTGCCGCGCCACTCGACCTGGACCTGCTGCGCGAGCGGTTCGCCGACCAGATCCAGCGGCGGGACGTCGTGCGCTGGGATGCGCGGGAAGAGGCCGTGGTCGCGCGTCGCGAGGAACGTTTCGGGGCGCTGGTGCTCGATGCGCGCCCGCTGCGGGAGACGAACCCCGAACAAGTGCGGGCGGCGATGCTGGAGGGTATCCGGCGCCTCGGTCTCGACGTGTTGCCGTGGACGCGCGATGCGCGCGAATGGCAGGCGCGAGTGCTGTCGCTGCGCGCATGGCTCCCAGACGAGGCGTGGCCGGACGTGTCAGACGCGGCGTTACTCGCCACCCTGGAAGATTGGCTGGGACCTTATCTCGATGGCGTCACGCGCCGCGAGCATCTGGCGCGCCTCGATATGTCTTCCATTCTGAAGGGACGACTCGACTGGAACGCCGCGCAGCGTCTGGAGGAGGGCGCGCCGACGCACCTCACGGTGCCGAGCGGTTCGCGCCTGCGCCTCGAATATGCACTCGGCGAGTCGCCGGTGCTGCGCGTCAAGCTGCAGGAGATGTTCGGCTGCGCCGACACGCCGCGTGTCGCCTTCGGCCGTGTGCCGGTGACGTTGCATCTGCTGTCGCCCGCGCAGCGCCCGATCCAGGTCACGCAGGACCTGCGCGGCTTCTGGGAGCGCACCTACGCCGAGGTGAAAAAGGAGCTGAAGGGGCGTTATCCCAAGCATCCCTGGCCCGACGACCCGTGGATCGCTGCGCCGACCGCGCGGGCGAAGCCGCGCCGGTAACGGCGTCTTGCGCACAGGGTGTCATATGCTTGTACGGGTCGCGCATATTGATGCATGATCGGAACGCCGGGGGAAACACCGGCGCTGGATGATCCATCGTGGAGTCAGGGGAGGGGAGGAATGTACAGAGTTTGGTGGGTGCCGGTCTGCGCGCTGCTGCTTGCGGGATGCCAGACCCTGGAGAAGTCGTTGAAGCAGGCGGATGCCATCATCGGCGCCGTCAATACCGGCACGGTCCGCAACGTCTCCGCGATCGCCTCCAGCGACGATCCGGGGGATGCGCTCAAGCAGCAGTTGAAGCAGCGCTCCGAATATTACAAGCAGCACCCCGAGGCCGTAACCGCGGACATTCGTGACATCAAGCGCGATTTCGACAGCCTCTTCGCGCTGCTGCAGGGCAATGTCGGGGAGAAATGGGGCCAGAAAGAGATCAAGGTCCCGACCAGGAAGCAGTACGTGAAGTATACCCAGAACTATCTCAGCCGCGCCGTCGTCGATTTCGACCAGGGCAAGGTGATGGTCGAAACGCTGGATGAGCGCGATGCCGACGGCAGCCTGCGCAATGCGATCATCACCACCCTGCTCACGCCCGATGATCCGCGCTCGGTCGATCTCTTTAGTGACAAGGCGGTCACGCTGTCCAGTGACAAAGAACCCTATCTGAAAGGTCTGGTGCTGAATCAGAAGGGTGAGTCCATCGCCGATCCGGCGGTCGCCGGCGATTATGCCGGCTACCTGATCGGACACCAGCGGCGGCAGCGCGCGGTGGATGTCGGCGGAACCCCTAAGAAGGCCACCTATGTCGAGTTCGCGATGGTGAGCAACTTCAGCAACAAGCAGGCGCAGAAATACAGCCCGATGGTGGATAGGTTCGCGAAGCAGTACGACATCAGTCCAAGCCTGGTGTATGCGGTCATCCGCACGGAGAGCAATTTCAATCCCTACGCCGTCAGCGCGGCTCCCGCCTACGGGCTGATGCAATTGGTGCCGACGAGCGGTGGTCGGGACGCCTACCGCAGGGTAACCGGCGGTGACGGCGTGCCCAGCAAGGAATATTTGTTCGATGCCGGCAACAATATCGAGCTTGGGACCGCCTATCTCAATCTTCTCGCCTATAACCATCTCAAGCTGGTGCAGAATGAGATCTCCCGTGAATACTGCGTGATCTCGGCCTACAATACCGGCGCCGGCAATGTGCTGAAGGCCTTTTCGAAAGACCGTAGCGAGGCGGTGAATCAGATCAATGGCCGCCAGCCCGCGGAGATCTATGAGAAATTGCGTCATGATCTTCCCTATGAGGAGACCCGGCGCTATCTGGAGAAGGTGGTTACCTATCGCAAGCAGTTCATCAATCCGGTGAATTAGCCCGGCGCGGACGGATCGCCCGCCACCGGCTGTGCTAAGCTCGGCGAAGCGGCGTCCGCGCGCCCATCGGCGGAGACGAGATGGTCTGGTTCAGCAGGCAGAATAATTTAGGCGTCCGGCGCACCATCGCGGGGGGATTGGTTGTCATGCTGGCCGTGACCGCCGGACTGACGGGTTGCGCCGCGCCGCATCCCGCGTTTCACGCGCACCATCCGGCGTCGGGGGCGGATGATGCCCGGTCCGGCGCGGGCACCGCGCCGGACGAGACACCGGCGCTGGATCTCAAGCATGTGTCCGCCTTGCGCGACATCCTGCCCGCGCTCGCGAACCAGCGCGTGGTCTATGTTGGCGAGACCCACGATCGCTACGCGCATCACCTGACCCAGCTCGAGATCATCAAGGCCGTGCACACGTCGAATCCCCGCCTCGCGATCGGCATGGAGATGTTCCAGCAGCCGTATCAGGCCTATCTGGACGATTATGTGGCAGGGCGGCTCTCCGAGCGCGAAATGCTGGTCGCGACCGAATATTTTCAGCGTTGGCGTTACGATTACCGCCTCTACGCCCCGATCCTGCGCTACGCGCGCGAAAACGGCCTGCCGGTGGTCGCCCTGAATGTGGCCGGAGACCTGGTCGAGAAGGTGCGCGCGCACGGCCTCGACGGACTGGACACCGCGGACCGCGCCCGTCTGCCGGCGGACATTGAGCGCGGGAACGCGGAATACGAGGCGCGCCTCCGGGCCATCTATGAACTGCATCCGCGCACCGAGGGGCGCGGCTTCGAGCGCTTCCTCGACGGCCAGCTGGTGTGGGACGAGGGCATGGCCGAGCGGGCAGCGCGCTATCTGGAGGAGCACCCCGATGACGCCATGGTGGTGCTGGCCGGCAGTGGACATCTCGCCTACGGCGACGGCATCCCGGATCGGCTCGAGCGCCGCGTGCCGGTGGCGGGCGCGATCGTCGTGAACGGCTGGGAGGGCGAGATCACGTCCGAGGTGGCGGATTATCTGCTCCTGCCGGCGCCGCAATCCCTGCCGGCCCCCGGTCGACTCGGCGCCTTGCTGACGCCGGACAAGCACGGACTCAAGGTGGAATCCTGCCTTGCGGACAGCGTCTGCGCCGCGGCCGGACTCCGGCGCGGCGACCGTCTGCTTGCCATCGATGCCATACCGGTGAGCGATCTCGCCGGTGTGAGCGCGCAAATGTGGGACCGGCGTCCAGGTGAGACTGTCACCGTGCAGGTGCGGCGGACGCACTGGTTCCGCGACGCCGAGGAGCAGAGCTATTCTGTAGTGCTGCGCTGAGCATTCCCGTCCTTCTCACCAATGTCCCTTCTGAAAGTAAAGTAATCCCCTCTTTTTGCCGTTAGCTAGTACCAAGTCAGGGCATCCAGTTCGAGGTGCGCTGATAAAGACCACCTGAAGTTGTTCTGAGAATGGCAACTCCCACCGAGGGGAGGGGGCGCACAGTTGTCGTTGTTGGGCCATCGGGCCCTGTGACGACAAAACTGCTGGAAGCCGTTGCACATGCCGTCGGGCGTTCAAGCCACGGGCATAGCGTTTCCTCCTGCGCATCATTTCCTGACAGGGATGCCTGCTCATCGATATAGCATCGCGCGATCACCGTCATGGCAAATTGAGGAGGGGAAACCTAATGATGAGGAAAACACCACTGGTCGCCGCGATTCTGGGCTTGAGCCTGAACGGCTGTGGAAGCGGCGGCGACTCGGCAGACAATACCAATTCGGATGGCGAGGTGATCTCGAGCGTCAGTGTGGGGTATTCACTGCCGACAGAGATTTCCGCGGTTCCGGCGAGCGGCGAAAGCAATGCCACCGGGGTCCAGGTGGCGACCGGATTCACGACACATCTCCGCGCCCTCATCGCCGGCGTGTCCGTGGAAGCTCTGTCGGATGCCTCCGATTACAAGAAGGCCAGCACCAAGAAATATGTCGAAGAGCGCGCGCTTGAGCAATTCGACATTATTGAGCAGGTGATGAACGCCACGGCGCAGACGCACTATGCCGACGAGGAGAACATCAACGCCGGACCCTATAAATCAATGATTGCCTGGATAGATGAGGGTGAAGGCGGTCGCGAAATCAAGACGCTGGAACCCTGGGTGGTGGATTCGCGCATGATCGTGATAGACGGCCAGGACGTCAACCGTGTGCTGGCATGGATCGAGGAGCCCGATGAAAATGGAGGCACTCTCCTGATCAAGGCGGAGTTCAAGATCTACGCCCCCGCAGTGGTCAACGACGACGGCTCGTATGTGAATTATGGCGAATGGGACCTCAATGTGGCCTTCGATGACAGCGGCGACAAATTTTTCGCCGCCTCGTCGCGCGTCGACGGCGACGTCAATACCATCATGGTGCATGAGAGAGGCACCGGGCCGGGTGACGGTGAATTGAAAGGCATACTGGTCCGTTCCGGAGAGTCCGGTTATGGCAAGGTGGCTTACCCCAACTGGGAGGCCTGTTATGGGCCGGACGTCGATGACCCCGACAGCTGCACGCCTCCGACCATCGCCGCGCAATACGCCTACAATGACGACTACGTGGTGGTCGATGCCGATATCAGTGACGGCGGCGCCGTTCCCGCGGTATACAAGGATCGGGATCCCGCCAACGCAGTAGAGATGACGCGCCGCTATGGCCTGTTTTACGCGGATGCGGGTACAGGCCATGCCGCGGGCGATGATATCCAGAAGACCCACGGCTTTGGTTTCCCGGTCTCCTATGTCGATAACAATGGAGCCACCCATTTTTCCTATTACGGCGCCTGGCAGGGCCGTCATCAACTGTGGGGTGATTCGCTTGAGACCGGCATGACCGTTACGCGTCAGGACCGTGGTCCCGAGCAGTCCGCCGAGACCTATACCGTATCTGCCCCGTTCAACGGCACGCTCACCAGGCGTGCACTGGTGGACGGCGATCTCACGGATATCCAGGGCATCGCGGTGGAGACATGGATCAACAAGCACTACGATTTGTTCCGTGTGGGCGGTGTCTGGAAATCCTGCGCAAATGGCTGGGTAAACTGGTTTGATCCGAACAACCCGCAGTGCATGGATTTTGATCCAAACGTTGGCGCCAAGGATTTCGCCGAGTTCACCGACTTCGGTTCCCTGACTGTCGGCGAGAACGATCGCAAGTCTGTCAATATCGGTCGTTGGGATCAGAGCGCCAATGGTGGTAATGGCGCTCCGCTCAATTACAAATATTTAACGGCGGACCCTGATGTTGGCGGTGTCACCTTCACGACGGCGGGTTTCTATCAGGTTCAACAGGATCAGAGCACCAATTTCCAGCCGGTGTTGATGCCGGGCGGCGTTTACATCCCTGCGAACGGCGACAACCTCTGGATCGATATCGGTGGGTCGATCTACGTACAGTATGTGGGCGACTACGATGGTCCGGTTACGACCACCGGTTGGGTGCAGAAGCAGTTGGAGAGCTTCGATGAGCAGACCTGGACACCAAGTTTCGATCCTTCCGGTGACAGTGAGTTCACGCCCGAGCCCGGACGTGATTATTACATCAATAATCGCGGGGCCAACTTCATCGTGAAGCGCACGGATGCCGAGACTCCGGTTACCGCGGGAAAATATGACGTGATGGTGGAGTTGCAGACCGCCGCCAATCCGGTGAACTACAGCGAGATTCTGCCAGCAGGCACCGCCTATCTGCGCGCGCCCTGGCGGCCGGAGGTCAGGTATGTTCTCAATACCACCGCCGGCAGCGCCAATTTTCTCAAGCTGGTCTACACCGTCGATGATCCCAACACTCAGGGTGTGGATGAAGGCGAGGTGGAGACGGTGTTGAGCAACGGCGAATGGGGGCTGCGCGCCTACACGGACAATGGTACCGCCGGTGATCTGACCGATGACGCGCCGTTGATGGCCGATGGCACCTCCGTGTCGGTTAATGAATGGGGTATGTCCGCTGATCCCGATCTGCGTCCGGTGGAGTTTAATTGGGAATACTCGACTGATGACAACGGCTGGGGTGTGCAGAGGTATCTGCTGGACGGAGAGGGCGACTATGTCCTGCTGTCCGATCCTATCCAGTTGCAGCCGATCCAGGTGGCCAATGGCGCAGGCGAGACCAAGACCGTCGCATTGCAGTATGACGGCTGGATGCACGGTCTGCCGGATCTGTACTACGAGCTGTCCAAGAGCAACTGGCAGATGTCGGACGAGATCAGCGACAAGGTCATCAATATCCCTGCGGGCACTGCGGTGACAGACGTGACCGATGACGCCATCACCTACTACGTGAAGCCGCTCGAGATTGGTGTGTTTCTGGCAGAAGTGCCTGGCAGCACGCCGGGTGTACCCGACATCTCGGATGCGGACGCGGTCGACCTCGATGATGTGCCGGACTATGTCGCGCACGGCATGGGCGACATGCCGGATTCCGAGGTGAAGTACTCCGAAGGCAAGCCGGTGGACGACGCAGTATAGGCGTACCGGCGACGACGAGACAGGGACGTCAGTGTATCAAAGCTGGGGGCGCACGATGCGCCCCCATTTTTTTGGGTATGCGGTGGGGCGAGATCAGGGTTCGTCGGAGAGAAATTCGACGCCGACGCGGTAGTGCGCGTTGGCCTTGCGCACCCAGCGGACCTTCGCATCGCGCGGATGGTCCCAGTCGCCATACCCCTCCAGACGCAGGGTCTGGTTCAGGCTGAGCGGTTCATCCAGCATGAGCCCGGCGCCGTTACCGCTGAGATCGATCAGCGTACCTTTTTTTTCCGTCGCATCACTGCCGACCGCGTTCGCGGTGGAATAACTGATATCCATGTTGATGCTGATGCGGAGGTTCTTCCGCAGCTCGATGTGTTCGATGTGCATGCCCGTCCCCCTGGAAAGCTATATTTATTATGGGCTCAGCTTAGCATCATCGAGCGGCGCGGGAGAAGAGCGGTGATGGGTGATCGGTGATCGGTGATGAATAAAGCCCGGGCCGGGGTGAGTCACCGCATGGCAATTTGTTGACGAATTAGAACAACTTGCAACAAGCTGGCCCCATCACCCATCACCCATCACCCATCACGCCTTCAACGTCTGCCGCAGCACATAGGGCAGGATGCCGCCATGGCGGTAGTACTCGATCTCGTTTGGGGTGTCGATGCGGACGAGGGCCTCGAATTCCTTCTGCCCGCCCTTGGCCGACTCTGCGCGGATCGTGATCCGCGTGCCGGGTGCAAGCTGGTCGAGTCCCTGGATGGTGTAGGCCTCTTCGCCGCTCAGCCCGAGAGATTCGCGATCCTCGCCGGGCAGGAATTGCAACGGAAGGATCCCCATGCCGACCAGGTTGGAACGGTGGATGCGCTCGAAGCTCTCGGCGATCACCGCCCGTATGCCGAGCAGCCTGGGACCCTTGGCGGCCCAGTCACGCGAGGAGCCGGTGCCGTATTCCTTGCCCGCGAGAACGATTAGCGGCACGTCTTCCTGGGCGTACTGCATGGCGGCTTCGTAGATCGAGGTCTGTGCGCCGTCCGGCAGATGGCGCGTGACGCCGCCCTCGGTGCCGGGGGCGAGCAGGTTACGCAGGCGGATGTTGGCGAAGGTGCCGCGTACCATCACCTCGTGATTGCCGCGTCGTGCGCCGTAGGAGTTGAAGTCCTTCGGGTCGACGCCCGCGTCGATGAGGTACTTGCCCGCCGGGCTGTTCTTCTTGATCGAGCCGGCCGGGGAGATGTGGTCGGTGGTGACGGAATTGCCGAGCACGGCGAGTACGCGCGCGCCCTCGATCGCGGCGACCGGTTCCGGCGTCGCGCCCATGTCATGGAAGAACGGCGGCTCCTTGATGTAGGTCGAATCGGTATTCCACTCGAACAAGTCGCCCTTCGGGATGTCGAGCTCGTTCCATTCGCGACTGCCCTCGGAGATGCGCGCGTAGATGCGGCTGAATTGATCCTCTCCGACGAATTTCCGCACGCATTCCTCGACCTCGGCGCGTGTCGGCCAGATGTCCTTGAGGTAGATGTATATACCGTTGGGATCCATGCCCACCGGGTCGCGCGTCAGGTCGATGCCGAGGTTGCCGGCCAGTGCGTAGGCGATCACCAGCGGCGGCGAGGCCAGGTAATTCGCCAGCGCGTTCGGATTGACCCGGCCCTCGAAGTTGCGGTTGCCGGACAGCACGGCGGCGACGGCGAGGTCTTCGGCATGGATCGCGCTGACAATGTGTTCGGGCAGGGGGCCGCTGTTGCCAATGCAGGTCGTGCAGCCGTAACCGACGAGGTGGAAGCCGAGTCCTTCCAGGTAGGGCGTCAGGCCCGCGGCCTGCAGGTAATCGGTCACCACGCGCGAGCCAGGCGCGAGACTGGTCTTGACCCACGGTTTGGTCTTGAGGCCGTGCCGGACCGCGTTGCGCGCGACCAGGCCGGCAGCGAGCATGACCGCGGGGTTCGAGGTGTTGGTGCAGCTCGTGATGGCTGCGATCACCACCGACCCGTGGCATAGGTTGTAGGTGACGCCGTCCGGGTTGCGCACCCGCACGCTCTTCGCGAACGGATCGTGCCCGCCTTCCACGTGCGGGTGGGCGAGCTCGGGGGCGACCATCATCGGGTTGCCGCCTTCCTCTAGCCAGCTGCTCAGCGCCTCCTGGTCGATGCGATCGTTGCCCGCCTGCAAGTGCGTGGCCAGCGCCTTGCGGAAGGAGGCGCGCACATCGCTGAGCGCCACCCGGTCCTGCGGCCGGCTCGGGCCGGCCAGGCAGGGCTCCGCCGTGCCGAGGTCGAACTCGAGCACCTCGGTATAGATGGGCTCGGCCTGTCCCGGGGTGTACCAGAGGCCCTGGGCCTTGTAATAGGCCTCGACCGCCGGCGCATACTGCGCGCGGGCGGTCAGGCGCAGAAAGTCCACGGTCTTCTGGTCGACCGGAAACAGTCCGCAGGTCGCGCCATACTCCGGCGCCATGTTGGCGATGGTGGCGCGGTCGGCCAGCGACAGGTGCGCAAGCCCGGGTCCGAAGAACTCGACGAACTTGCCCACCACGCCATGTTTGCGCAGGCGTTCGGTGATGGTCAGCACCAGATCGGTTGCGGTGGTGCCGGGGGCGGGCTCGCCGATCAGGCGGAAGCCGACCACCTGCGGGATCAGCAGCGAGGACGGCTGGCCGAGCAGGGCCGCCTCGGCCTCGATGCCGCCCACGCCCCAGCCAAGGACGCCGAGGCCGTTGATCATCGTGGTGTGCGAGTCGGTACCGATCAGCGTGTCGGGATAGATCCACTGCCTGCCGTCGCGTTCGCCGGTCATGATGACGCGCGCCAGGTATTCCAGGTTGATCTGGTGCACGATGCCGCTGTCCGGAGGCACGACACGGAAGTTGTTGAAGGCGTTCTGGCCCCAGCGCAGGAACTGGTAACGCTCGCGGTTGCGCTCCAGCTCGCAGATGGCGTTGACGCGGAAGGCCGATTCGCTGCCGTAACTGTCGACGACGACCGAGTGATCGATGACCAGGTCGGCCGGCGTGAACGGGTTGATGCGGTTGGGGTCGCCGCCAAGGCGGCGCAGCGCCGCGCGCATCGCCGCGAGGTCGGCCACGGCGGGCACGCCGGTGAAATCCTGCAGCAGCACGCGCGCCGGCATGAAGAAGATCTCCTTGTCCGGAGTCGCCTTCGGATCCCAGCGGCACAGCGCGGCGATGTCCTCGGCCTTGACCGTCACGCCGTCCTCAAAACGCAGCAGGTTCTCCAGCAGGATCTTGTGGGCGAAGGGCAGGCGCGCGGCCGCTTCGAATCCGGATCTGGCAAGCGCCGGCAGTGAGTGGTAGTGCAGCTCCGCGCCGTCGATCTTGAGCGTGGCCTCGGTCTTGAAACTGTTGGTCTGGGTCATCGTTTGTTGTGCTTATGGCTGGGTGGGCGGCGCGCGGGCGCGGCAAGGCCAGATTATAACCGATGCGCGCGCGTTTTCAGCGGTTTTCGCCCGCGCTCACGCGCCGCAGCATGCGATCGAGCAGGCGCTGGGGCAGCAGGCGGCGCGCCCATGCGAACAGATGGGTTGGGAAGGTGACGTAGTAACGTGCGCGTGGGCGCGGGCTTTCGAGCGCCAGGATCAGCTTTTCCAGCACCGCCTCCGGCGGCAGTGTGAACGGCGCGGCGGGCCCCGGTTTGCTCAGGCGCCGCTCCATGCCCTCGTAGCGCGCGCGGTGCGCGCTGGTGGCCGGGTCGACGTGACGGTGGAAGGCGGCGCGCGCATTGACGCGGAAGCGGCTCGCGATCGGGCCGGGCTCGAGCAGCGCCACGTGAATGCCGCTGTCCGACAGCTCGAGTCGAAGGGTGTCGGTGAGCCCTTCGAGGGCGAACTTGCTGGCGTTGTACGCACCGCGATAGGGCAGGGCAACCAGGCCGAGCAGCGAGCTGTTGTTGACGATACGGCCATGGCCCTGCGCCCGCATCACCGGGATCGCGAGATTGATGAGCTCCAGCGTGCCGAACAGATTCGTCTCGAATTGCGCGCGCAGCGCCGCGCGGGTCAGGTCCTCGACCGCGCCCGGCTGACCGTAGGCGGCATTGTTGAACAGGGCGTCGAGTGTGCCGCCGGTGGCGGCGAGCACCGCGGCGAACGCGGCATGGATCGATACCGGATCGTCGAGATCCAGTTGCAGGCTCTCGAATCCCTCGCCCGCCAGGCGCGCGACGTCCTCCGGTTTGCGCGCCGTCGCGAACACGCGATACCCGCGCGCCTTCAAGCCGCGCGCCGCGCATTCGCCGATGCCGGAGGAACAGCCGGTGATCAGGATGGAGCGGTCGGGAATATCGCGTGCTTTCATGATCGAATGGGGCGCCAGGCGTCAGTTATACGAATTTGGGTATAAGGCGTGATGGGTGATGAGTAAAGGGTGATTAAGTGTAAATGCCTTTTGATGAGGCTGATAGGCTGGCACTACGCTTCTTGCCATCACCCATCACCCATCACGCCAACAACACCGCCACAATCCCCGTCAGGAAGATCCCGTCGAATGTCCCCGCGCCGCCGATGGAGGCGATCGGAACACCCATGCGGCGGATATTGCCGAGGCGCAGCAGGTCGGCGCCGATGAGCACGCCCAGTGTGCCGCAGATGTAGGCGAGCGGGGCGCTCTGTTCGCTGTTGATCAGCAGGGCGACGATTGCCGCCGTGAGCGGGGCGATGAAGATCGGCATGCCAATGCCGATGCCGGCGATCGGGCGGCTGAAGGCGTGGCACACCGCGGCGACCAGCGCCGTCGCGATCAGAACCTGATCGAGCGGCAGGGGATGGTGCTGCATCAGGTAGAACGAAAAGGCCACCGGGATCAGCGCGCCGCCGACGTTGATCACGATCAGGGTGCGGCCCTTGAATTCCTTCATCGCCTGCTGCAGCAGGCCGCGCAGTCGCTCCGGTACCTGATCGAGTGGCGCGGCCTCGGCGGACACGCTGAACAGCGGCAGATTGATCGCGCTGCCGAACAGCGAGCTGAACAGCAGCAGGATGGCGGAATGCTGCGACAGGCCCAGTTTCTCGAAGGCAATGGTCAGCGCGCCGACCTGGATAAAGGCGATCAGGAAACCGATCAGCAGGATGAAGCCGAAGAGGTAAAGCGGTGAGAAGGGTGTTTTCATGTCGGGAAGGCAGGACTAAGGACTAAGGACTAAGGACTAAGGACTGAGTAAAACCCTGAAACATCCGCATCGCGGGCCGGCGGATATTGCAGCCCGGATGAAGGCGCGGAGCGCCGGGATCCAGGAGGCGATATCCCCGGATTCCGCTGCGCTCCATCCGGGCTACGATTTTTCGTTCAGCCCGGGTTGCGCAGCCTGCGGATTCAGGGTTTATGCTCTTCACTTAGTCCTTAGTCCTTAGCTCTGAGTTCTGAGCTATGAGCCCACATCCGCCGTCTTCGCCCCATGCTCGCGCTGTTCCTGCTGCAGCTCCCACATCCGGGCGTAGACACCGGCGGCGGCGAGCAGATTGCGATGGGAGCCCTGTTCGACCAGGCGGCCATTTTCCATCACGAGGATGCGGTCGGCGTCGACAACAGTCGACAGGCGGTGGGCAATGACCAGCGTGGTATGGTCGGCGGCGACTTCGCGCAGCGCGCGCAGGATGGCCTGCTCGGACTCCGAGTCCAGCGCCGAGGTGGCCTCGTCGAAGACCATGATACGTGGTTGCTTGAGGATGGCGCGCGCGATCGCGATGCGTTGTTTCTCGCCGCCGGAGACCTTCAGTCCGCGTTCGCCGACCATTGTGTCGAAACCTTCGGGCAGGGCCGCGATAAAACGTGTCAGATGCGCCAGTTCCGCCGCGCGCTCGACTTCGGCCCGGCTCGCTTCCGGGCGCGCATAGGCGATGTTGTAGTAGATGGTGTCATTGAACAGCACGGTATCCTGCGGAACGATGGCGATGGCCGCGCGCAGGCTCTGCTGGGCGACGTCGCGTATATCGATGCCGTCGATGCGGATCACGCCCGTCTCGACATCGTAGAAGCGGAACAGCAGGCGCACCAGCGTCGACTTGCCGCTGCCGCTCGCGCCCACCACCGCGACCTTGTGGCCGGGCGGGATCTCGAAGCTGACGTCGTCGAGGATGCGGCGCCGCGAGTTGGAGCCGAAGACGACATGTTCGAAGGTGACGTGGCCGCGCCCCTCGGGCAGCGCCGGCGCCTGCGGCCGGTCGTTGACATCGCGCTGCTCGTCCAGCAGGCGGAACATGCGTTCCATATCGGCCAGCGAGTGCTTGATTTCGCGATAGACGAAGCCGAGGAAGTTCATCGGAATGAACATCTGCATCATGTAGACATTGATCATGACCAGATCGCCCAGCGTCATGCCGCCGCCCGCCACGCCGCGTCCGGCGAGCAGCAGCATGCCGGTCATGCCGAAAGTGATGATGGCGCCCTGGCCGATATTGAGCGAGGCGAGCGAGGTCTGGTTCCTGACCGCGGCGGTCTCCCAGTCGCGCAGGTTGGCGTCGTAACGGCGCGCCTCGTAGTCCTCGTTGCCGAAGTATTTCACCGTCTCGTAATTGAGCAGGCTGTCGATGGCCCGGGTGCTGGCCCTGGAATCCATCTCGTTCATTTCGCGCCGGAACTTCATGCGCCACTCGGTCACCAGCAGGGTGAAGGCGATGTAGATCACCGCGCAGCCGAACGGAATCACGGCGAACCAGACGTCGTAGTTGATCAGCAGCACGGCGGCGATCAGGCCGATCTCGAGCAAGGTCGGCAGGATGTTGAACACCATGAAGTTGAGCAGGAAGCCGATGCCGCGGCTGCCGCGCTCGATGTCGCGCGACACGCCGCCGGTCTGGCGGTCGAGGTGGAAGCGCAGCGAGAGGGAGTGCAGGTGGCGGAAGACCTGCAGCGCGATGCGCCGGATCGAACTCTGGGTGACCTTGGCGAAGATCGCATCGCGCAGTTCCCCGAACACCACCCCGGCGAGGCGCACCAGGCCATAGCCCAGGATCAGGCCAAGCGGCACCAGGATGACCGGCTGCAGACTGGCGTCGAGGGCGTCGACGATGTGCTTCAGAACCAGCGGCACGCCGACATTGGCGACCTTGGCCAGGACCAGGCAGGAAAGGGCGAGCGCCACCCGGGGCTTGTGTTCCCACAGATAGGGCAGCAGGGTCTTGAGGGTACGCCAGTCGTTGCGTTCGGGCGGGGTCATGTCCCGCAGCTTACCGGGCGCCGTTCCCCCAGGCAACGCGGCGAGATTCAGTCCTGCTCTTCTGTCGACTTGAAATTTCTGGGAAAATCCCCATTTACTGGATGGTTTGATCTGAATGGGGTTAAGAACATGCCGATTTACGAGTACGCCTGCGAATCCTGCGGGCATGAGCTGGAAGTGATGCAGAAGATGAGTGATGCGGCGCTGGCCGATTGCCCCGCCTGTGGCAAGCCGGCGCTGAAGAAGCTGATTTCAGCCGCGGGCTTCGTTCTCAAGGGGGGCGGCTGGTACGCCACCGATTTCCGCGACAAGGGCAAGAAGAAAGGCGCCGTCGGCGACGCGGCGGAATCCAAGGAGGCCGCTCCGGCGCCCGCTTGCGGTTCGGGCGGCTGCGACGCCTGTTCGGACTGAGCCGGCGGTCGCATGGTCTTTCTGCGCAAATATCTCATTGCCGGTCTGATCGTCTGGGTCCCGCTGGGCGCGACCCTTCTGGTCATCAAGGTCGTGGTCGACCTGCTGGATCAGGTGTTGCTGATCCTGCCCGAGCATTACCATCCCGATGCCCTGCTGGGATTCCACATCCCTGGTCTTGGCGTCCTGTTGTCAGTGGCCATCGTGTTTACCACCGGGGTGGTGGTGGCCAATCTGTTCGGGCGTCAGCTGGTGGCGGCCTGGGAGGGGTTGATGGGACGCATCCCGCTGGTGCGCACCATTTATATGAGCGTCAAGCAGCTCACCGAGTCCGTTTTTACCTCCAACGGGACCTCGTTCCGCAAGGTGCTGCTGATCCAGTTCCCGAGCGCGGGGATGTGGACGATGGCCTTTTACACCGGCGAGCTGGCGGGCGAGGCGCGCGAGCGTCTGTCACAGGACCTGATCAGCGTCTACGTCCCGACCGTCCCGGTGCCGACGACCGGTTATTTCATCATGATGTCGCGCGCCGACGTGATCGAGCTCGACATGTCGGTGGACGAGGCGCTCAAGATGATGCTGACCCTCGGCGTGGTCATCCCGGAATGGAAGAAGCAGGAGTTGACCGGACAGGTCTAACAGGGGCGGATTTATAAATCCGTCCCCGCCCTGCTTGCCTGGCGGGCAGACTTCAAGCCTGTCCCCATTCTTTCTGTAGTGATAGAATACCCCGTTCACTTGGCCGCGGCTGGTTCGAGCTTCGTTTCCGACACCCAACTTTCTATTGGATCTATGCGCACCCATTACTGCGGTCACGTTACCGAGGCCCTGGTCGACCAGGAGGTTGAACTCTACGGCTGGATGCATCGCCGGCGTGACCATGGCGGCGTGATCTTCGTCGACCTGCGCGACCGCGAGGGTCGGGTGCAGGTGGTGTTCGATCCTTCCGTGCCCGACAGCTTCCTGGTGGCCGAAAAGGTGCGCAGCGAATACGTGCTGAGCGTGAAGGGCCGCGTACGGCTGCGCCCCGAGGGTAGCGCGAACCCCGATCTGCCGACCGGCAAGGTCGAGGTGCTGTGCCACGAGCTCGAGATCCTGAATCCGGCGGAGACGCCGCCGTTCATGCTCGACGAGGACAGCGAGGTGAACGAGGACGTGCGCCTGCGCTACCGCTATCTCGACCTGCGCCGCCCGCTCATGTTGCGCAACCTTACGCTGCGCTCGCGCGTGGCGCGCACGCTGCGCTGCTATCTCGAGGATCAGGGGTTCATGGAGATCGAAACCCCGATCCTGACCAAGTCCACGCCGGAAGGCGCGCGCGACTTCCTGGTGCCCAGCCGTAACAGCCAGGGCGAGTTCTACGCGCTGCCGCAGTCGCCGCAGTTATTCAAACAGCTGCTGATGGTGGCCGGCATGGACCGCTACTACCAGATCGTGCGCTGTTTCCGCGATGAGGACCTGCGCGCCGACCGTCAGCCCGAATTCACCCAGCTCGATATCGAAACCTCCTTCCTCAACGACGAGCAGTTGATGACGCTGATGGAGCGCATGATTCGCACGCTGTTCGCCGAGGTGCTGGAGGTGGCGCTGCCCGATCCGTTCCCGCGCATGACCCATGCCGAGGCGGTGGCGCGTTTCGGCATCGACCGGCCCGACCTGCGCATCCCGCTCGAGCTGACCGAAATCACCGACCTGATGAAGTCCGTGGACTTCAAGGTCTTCACCGGCCCGGCCAACGACCCGCCCGGCCGCGTCGCCGCGCTGCGCCTGCCCGGCGGCGGCGAGCTGACGCGCAAGGAGATCGACGACTACACCCAGTTCGTCGCCATCTACGGTGCGAAGGGTCTGGCCTACATCAAGGTCAATGCGCGCGCCGTCGGCCGCGAGGGCCTGCAGTCGCCGATACTCAAGTTCCTGCCCGACGATGTGATTGAGGAGATCCTGGAGCGACCCGGCGCGGAGGATGGCGACCTGATCTTCTTCGGCGCCGACAAGGCCAAGATCGTCAACGAATCCCTCGCCGCGCTGCGCGTCAGGCTGGGTCATGACCGCGGCCTGGTCGAGCACGGCTGGCGCCCGCTGTGGGTGGTCGATTTCCCGATGTTCGAGTGGGACGACAAATCCAGCCGCTGGGCCGCGCTGCACCACCCCTTCACGCGGCCGCGCGTCAAGGACGCCGCCGAGCTGGAGGCCGCGCCCGGCAAGGCCACCTCATTCGCCTATGACATGGTGCTGAACGGCACCGAGATCGGCGGCGGCTCGATCCGTATCCATCGCAGCGAGATCCAGTCGACGGTGTTCCGCCTGCTCGGCATCAGCGACGAGCAGGCCGAGGCGAAGTTCGGCTTCCTGCTGCGCGCGCTGAAGTTCGGCTGCCCGCCCCATGGCGGCATCGCCTTCGGTCTCGACCGCCTCGTCATGCTGATGACGGGCTCGCCGTCGATCCGTGATGTGATCCCGTTCCCGAAGACCCAGACCGGCGCCTGCCTGCTGACCGAGGCGCCATCGCCGGTCGACGAGGATCAGCTGCGCGAGCTCGGCATCCGCGTCCGCACGCCGGCCTCCTGACGGCGCCGTTGCCGGGAATCCCCGCCCATTCAAGATGTCTTGGCCGGGGCTCGTGTCCTGCGCGCTGATGCTTTGCTAAGATGGACGCAGGCTACCCCTTGATTTGCGGCGCGAGTGCAGCCACGTTGTAGTTGAAGGCCCTCTTGAGGAATCACATCAACGTCATGCCCGCACAGGCGGACACCCATGACGGCGAGCCTCCGGATTCCCGCTTGCGCGGGAGCGACGAATCGGCTGAGAGGGGGTGCCCGGCCTGCGTTCGCGGACGGGCCGCGTGACCCGCGAAAATGACGCGCAGGAGAGGAAGCAAAGCCATGACCGCCACCGCCACCATCGCCCCGCCCGCGCCGGCCATCACCGACGAGGACTGGGATGTCCGCATCCGCGCCGCCAGGGCGACGCTGGGCGAGCGTCTGCTTATCCTCGGTCATCACTACCAGCGCGAGGAAGTGTACCGTCATGCCGATGTGAGCGGTGATTCGCTCAAGCTGTCGCGGCAGGCGGCCGACTCGCGCGCCGAATACATCGTGTTCTGCGGCGTGCATTTCATGGCCGAGGTGGCCGACATCCTGACTCGCCCGGAGCAGCAGGTGATCCTGCCGGATCTCAGCGCCGGTTGTTCCATGGCCGACATGGCCAACCTCGCCAAGGTCGAGCGCGCCTGGCGTGAGCTGGCCTCGGTGCTCGCTCCCGACGAGACCGTGACGCCGGTGACCTACATCAATTCCGCCGCCGACCTCAAGGCCTTTTGTGGACGGCACGGCGGCATCGTCTGCACCTCCTCGAACGCCGCGCGCATCCTCGAGTGGTCGTTCGCGCGGCGCGAGAAGGTTCTGTTCTTCCCCGATCAGCACCTCGGCCGCAACACGGGTTACCGCATGGGCATTCCGCTCGAGCAGATGGTGACCTGGGATTTCACGCTGCCGCTGGGCGGCCTGACGCCGGAACAGATCCGGAATGCACGCATTATTCTATGGAAGGGATTCTGCTCGGTGCACCAGATGTTCCGCCCCGAGCACATCGACCGGTTCCTCGCCCAGCATCCCGATGCCAAAGTGATCTCCCACCCGGAGTGTGCCTTCGAGGTGTGCCAGAAGTCGGACTTCGTCGGTTCCACCGAATACATCATCCGGACCATCGCAGATTCCGCCCCAGGTACGCGCTGGCTGGTCGGCACCGAGCTGAATATGGTGCAGCGCCTGCATGAGCGCCACCGTCACGAGGGCAAGTCGGTGCACTTCATGTCGCCGACCATCTGCATGTGCTCGACCATGTTTCGCATCGACCCGCCCCACCTGTGCGCGGCGCTGGAGGCGCTGGTCGAGGGCCGCGTGATCAACCGGATCACCGTGCCGCCCGACGAAGCCGCCGAGGCGCGGCTGGCGCTGAAGCGGATGCTGGAGATCAGATGATGCAAGGCGTGATGGGTAATGGGTGATGAGTCATGAGTCATGAGTAGCAAGGGGATGACTTGACAGGTTATTTGAGCCGCATTGCACTCCTTGCCATCACCCATCACCCATCACCCATCACCCCGTGAAATCCTCTCCCGTGAGAAGGGCAGGCGATCCCGTCTCCGAGGCTGGCGGCGTGACTGTCGTCTTCCTCCACGGCATCTGGATGAGCGGCCTCGACATGGCGCTGCTGCGCCGCCGCCTGGGCGCCTGCGGTTTTCCGGTTAGGCAATTTTCCTATCCGAGCGTGCGTGTCCCGCCGCGCGAGAACGCCGCGCGCCTGCAGCGCTGGCTCGCCGGTATTAAAGCCGGCACGGTGCATTTCGTCGCGCACAGCCTGGGCGGACTGGTGGTGCGCTGGCTACTGCACGATTTTCCGGACCAGCGGCCCGGACGAATCGTCACCCTCGGCACGCCACATTCGGGCAGTCGTGCCGCGGCTGCCGTTGCCCGAGTGCCGTTGCTGCGCCGGGCGCTGGGCGCGAGCGTGGAGTGGGGCCTGCTCGGCGACCTCCCGTCCTGGGACGGTGCGCACGAGCTCGGCGTCATCGCCGGTACGCGCGAGTTCGGCATCGGGCGTTTCTTTACCCGCCTGGCGCCGCCCCACGACGGCACAGTGGAGGTCGACGAGACCTGTCTCGACGGCATGACGGATTTCGTCACGGTTCACGCCACGCATCTGGGAATGCTCTATTCCGCGGCGGCCGCGCGGCAGGTGTGCGCCTTTCTCGCCGGCGGACGTTTCCTTCCCGGGAAAGACGACAGGTCTGCTTAATTTCCCGGGGACGGAGTGGTAAATCCGTCCCCTGCCTGCGACAGTTACAAGCGGCGGAAAAATCGCTACACTGCAACCAATTCCGCTCCGTACCCGTCCCCACGGGGGATGACACTCACTTTATGGCACGCATACTCGGCATAGACCCCGGCTCCCGCGTGACCGGTTTCGGCGTGATCGAGACCGGCGGACGCAAACCTGTGTATATCGCGAGCGGTTGCGTGCGCAGCAACGATCCCGACCTCGCGCAGCGCCTGCGCATCATCTTCGAGGGTCTGCGCGCGGTCATCGCCGAACACCGGCCCGACGAGGCGGTGATCGAGAACGTCTTCGTCAAGCACAACGTCGAATCCGCCCTCAAGCTCGGCCAGGCGCGCGGCGCTGCGATCACTGCGCTCGCCATACATGGCCTTGCGGTGCACTCCTACACTCCGGCCCAGATCAAGCTCGCCGTCGCCGGCAAGGGCAACGCCGCCAAAGTCCAGATCCAGCACATGGTGCGCGCGCTGCTCAGCCTGTCGGCGGCGCCGCAGGCCGATGCCGCCGATGCGCTCGCCTGCGCCTTGTGCCATTGCCATACCGGGACGACACTTGCCCGCATCGCCCGTGCCGGCGCGCTGACGCGGGAGCGGCGCCTGTGATCGGACGGCTGCGCGGCACGCTGGTTCAGCGTCAGGTCCCGTTCCTGCTGCTCGACGTCAACGGTATCGGCTACGAGATCGAGGCCACCATGAGCACCTTCAACGATCTGCCTGCCCTCGGCGCGGAATGCGTGGTCTATACCCATCTGATCGTGCGTGACGATGCCCACCTGCTGTACGGTTTCGCCGACCTCGGTGAGCGCGCGCTGTTCCGTGAGCTGATCAAGGTCAACGGCGTCGGCGCCCGCATGGCGATGAACGTGCTGTCCGCCATGCCGGTGGGGGAATTCGCGCGCTGTATCCATGACAACGACGCCGCGTCGCTGACCCGGGTGCCGGGCATCGGCAAGAAGTCGGCCGAGCGCCTGATTATCGAGATGCGCGACCGCCTCAAGGATGACGCACTGGGGTCGGCACCCCTCGCCGCCGTCGTGCGCCCGCTCGGCGCCCCGGCCGATCCGGTGCATGACGCGGTCAGCGCGCTGGCCGCGCTAGGCTACAAACCGCACGAGGCGAGCCGCATGGTGCGGGACATTGACGTGACGGGCAAGAACAGCGAGGAGATCATTCGCTCCGCGCTGCAGGCGGCGGTGAGGTAATCGATGATCGAATCCGACCGTATTATCATGGCACAGGGCCAGCGCGGCGAGGATGTGGTCGACCGCGCCGTGCGTCCGTCCCGTCTCGCCGATTATGTCGGGCAGTTGGCCGTGCGCGAGCAGATGGAGATCTTCATTCGCGCCGCCGGCGCGCGCAACGAGGCGCTCGACCACACCCTGATCTTCGGACCGCCCGGCCTGGGCAAGACCACGCTCGCCCACATCATCGCCAACGAGATGGGGGTGAACCTGCGCCACACCTCGGGCCCGGTGCTGGAGCGCGCCGGCGACCTCGCCGCGCTGCTCACCAACCTGGAGCCCCGCGATGTGCTGTTCATCGACGAAATCCACCGCCTGAGCCCGGTGATCGAGGAAGTGCTCTATCCGGCGATGGAGGACTACCAGCTCGACATCATGATCGGCGAGGGGCCGGCGGCGCGCTCCATCAAGCTCGACCTGCCGCCGTTTACCCTGGTCGGGGCGACCACCCGCGCCGGCCTGCTCACCTCGCCGCTGCGCGACCGCTTCGGCATCGTGCAGCGGCTGGAGTTCTACACCGTCGAGCAGCTCGCGGCCATCGTGACGCGCGCGGCCGGCATCCTCGGTGTGCCGATCGACGCGGCGGGAGCGGGCGAGATCGCGCGCCGCTCGCGCGGCACCCCGCGCATCGCCAACCGGCTGCTGCGCCGCGTGCGGGATTTTGCCGAGGTGCGCCAGGACGGGCGTATCACCGGGGCGGTGGCCGATCAGGCGCTGCGCATGCTGGCTGTCGACGGCGGTGGCCTCGACGCCATGGACCGCCGCCTGCTGCTGACCATCATCGAGAAATTCGACGGTGGCCCGGTTGGAGTCGACAGCCTGGCGGCCGCGATCGGCGAGGAGCGCGGCACCATTGAGGACGTGATCGAGCCGTTCCTGATCCAGGAAGGCTATATGATGCGCACGGCGCGCGGCCGCATGGTCATGCGTAGCACCTACCTGTACCTCGGGCTGACCGCGCCAGCCCGGCCGGTGTCGGCGCCCGAGCCGGCGCCGGATCTGTTCGGGGCGGAATGACGCGAAACCCGTGGTTTTTTCGAGCCAACTGCGGAAAATCCGCGTGATTAACCATGACACGACCTTCGATTTCCTCTAATATTCCCGACTTTGTTGCCCCGTGACGGCGGCGCGATCGCATATGTTTTACTGGCCGGTGCGAGTGTATTACGAGGATACCGACAGCGGCGGCGTGGTGTACTACGCCAATTACCTCAAATACCTGGAGCGGGCGCGGACCGAGTGGCTGCGGAACCTTGGCGTCGAACAGGATGTCCTGGCGAGGGACGTTGGCCTCATCTTCGCTGTGCGCTCGCTCACGATCGATTACCTGCGTCCGGCACGTTTCAATGAGCAGCTCTATGTCGGCGCCGCGGTGAGCGGGCGCCGCGCGGCGAGCCTCGATTTCACCCAGCGCGTGGTGCGGGCGGACAGCCAGCCGGCGGCGGAGGCGGTGGGAGACGGCGGGGACGGCGAGTTGTGCACGGCCCTGGTGCGGATCGTGTGCGTGGACGCGGAAACCCTGCGGCCGCGGCGGATCCCGGATTACTTGTTGGCGGAGACGATGCGTGAAGGTTGATTTGTCGATGTTTCATCTGGTGTCGAACGCCAGCTTTCTGGTGCAGATGATCATGTTGCTGCTGCTGCTGGCGTCGGTCGCGTCCTGGACGCTGATCTTCCGCAAGTGGCGCGAATTGAAGGCGGCGCGCCTTTCCATGGATCAGTTCGAGGACCGCTTCTGGTCGGGCGGCGACATCGCCGATCTGCATCAGAAGATCTCGGCGCGCAAGCAGGTGATCCAGGGCGCCGAGCAGCTCTTCAATATCGGTTTCACCAGTTATCTGCACATCCTGAAAAAGAAGGGCGTGAGCGCGCCCGAGGTGCTGGACGGCACGCGGCGTTCCATGCGCGTGGCGCTCAACCGCGAGGCGGACCGGCTCGAGATGCACCTGCCGTTCCTGGCCACCGTCGGATCGATCAGTCCCTTCGTCGGTCTGTTCGGCACCGTGTGGGGCATCATGAATTCGTTCCGCGCGCTCGGCAATGTCAGCCAGGCGACGCTGGCGATGGTCGCGCCCGGCATCGCCGAGGCGCTGATTGCCACCGCCATGGGTCTGTTCGCGGCCATCCCGGCCGTCATCGCCTATAACCGCTATGTGCACGAGGTGGAGCGGATGATCAACCGCTACGATAACTTCCTCGAGGAATTCACCGCCATCCTGCAGCGCCAGACGCCGAGCGGCCTCGGCGGCGGCAGGTCCGCGGTTGTCACGGAGGAGGCCGACTGATGCTGCGCCGTGTGCATCGGCGTCCGATGTCAGAAATCAACGTGGTGCCGTACATCGACGTAATGCTGGTGCTGCTGGTGATCTTCATGATCACGGCCCCGCTGCTGACCCAGGGTGTGCAGGTGGATCTGCCCAAGGCGGCCGCCAAGCCGATGAAGAGCGAGCAGCCCGAGCCGCTGGTCGCCACCGTCGACGCCCAGGGTCTCATCTATCTCAACGTCGGCGGCGCCGAGGACAAGCCGATCGATGCGGACACGCTGGTGCAGCGTGCCGCGGCGGTGTTGCGCAACAAGCCCACCACCCCGGTGATGGTGCGAGGCCACAGCAAGGCCGACTATGGTTCGGTGGTCGGAGTCATGACCTTGCTGCAGCAGGCCGGCGCGCCGAGCGTCGGTCTGGTGACCGAGTCGCCGGAGGCGAAGCGGCGGTAGTGCGATGAAACGCATGAACCTGCTGGCGGAGATCGCGTCCGGCCTCGGGGAGTGGCTGCGGGAGCTGGCCGCCCGGCCGCGATATCTGATTTACGCCGTGCTGGTGCACATCGCCTTCTTCACCGTGCTGGTGATGAGTTTTGAGTGGACGCCGACGCCGGTCGGTTCGGCCGCGCCGGAGGTCGATATCATCGAGGCGGTGGTGATCGACGAGACCAGGATTCGTGCCGAGCAGGAGCGCCTGAAGCAGGCCGAGGCGCGGAAGACGGCTGAGGAGGCGCGCAAGCGCGATCAGTTGCGCAAGGCCGAGGAAGCGCGCGTGCGCGAGGAGCAGCGCCTGGTCCAGCTGAAGAAGGAACAGGAGGCGGCGCGCAAGGCGGCCGAGGTCGCGGAGAAGCAGGCCGCCGAGGCGAAAAAGCAGGCAGAAGTGGCGAAAAAGCAGGTCGAAGCGGCACGCAAGGCGGAAGACGCGCGCCGGGCCGAGGACGCCCGCAAGGCGGAAGAGGCGCGCAAGGCGGCTGAAACAGCGCGCAAGGCCGCGGACGCGAAGCGGGCCGAGGAGGCCGCGCGCCAGGCCGCCGCCACGCGGGAACGCGCCGCGCGCGAACAGAGTGAAGTGGATAAATACGTCGTGATCATCAAGCAGAAGGTCGAGCGCAACTGGATCAAGCCGGTGCAGTGGCAGGGTCTGCGCTGCCGGGTGCGGGTCAATCTGATCCCCGGCGGGGACGTGATCGACGTGAAGATCGTGGCGGGCAGCGGCGACGCCCTGTTCGACAGCTCGGTCGAGGCGGCCGTGCGCAAGGCCTCGCCCTTGCCGGTGCCATCGGCCAGCGATCCGCTGTTCGACCGTTTCCGTGAACTGGAGTTTGTTTTCAATCCTCAGGGTTAATCATGCAGCTATCGTTCAGGACATTCGTATTTCTCGCCTGTTTTTCGTTCACGGTGAACGCGCAGGCGGTGCTGACCATCGAGATCACCCAGGGCGCCGCCGGGGCGATGCCCATCGCCGTGGTGCCGTTTTCCTGGGGCGGGCAGGAGGCACTGCCGGTGGACATCGCCGGCATCGTCTCGGCCGACCTGCAGCGCAGCGGCCGGTTTTCCCCGCTGGCGGTCAAGGACATGCTGTCGCGCCCGAGCGACGCCGCCCAGGTCAATTACCGCGACTGGCGCATGGTCAACGTGGACCATCTCGTGGTCGGCAAGGTGATGCCGCAGGCGGACGGTTACATGGTGCAGTTCCAGCTCCTCGACGTGATCAAACAGACGCAGCGCGCCGGCTACACCGTGCGCTCCGATCGCGCCAAGCTGCGCTGGACCGCGCACCAGATCGCCGACATGATCTACGAGTCCCTGATTGGTGAGCCGGGGGCCTTTGCCACCCGCATCGCCTTCGTGTCAGAGATCCTCGAGGCGGGCAAGCGCAAATATTCCCTGCAGGTGGCGGATTCGGACGGTTTCAACGCGCGCCCGATCCTGAAATCCGCCCAACCCCTGATGTCGCCCGCGTGGTCACCGGACGGTAACCGTCTGGCCTATGTCTCGTTCGAGACTGGCGCCGCGGCGATCTATGTCCAGGACGTCAATACCGGCCGGCGCGAAATCGTGTCCCATGGCAAGGGCATGAACAACGCGCCCTCATGGTCATCGGACGGCAGAAAATTGGCGCTGGTCCTGTCCAAGGACGGCACTCCCGAGATCTACATCCTCGATCAGGCGTCCAAGCAGTTGCGCCGGATGACCAACAACTTCGCCATCGACACCGAGCCGGTCTGGACACCGGACGGTTCGGCGATAGTATTTACCTCCGATCGGGGTGGTGGTCCGCAGATCTACCGCCTGTCGGTCGGATCGGGCGAGACAACCCGGCTGACCTTCGAGGGTAAATACAACGCCCGGCCGGTGCTCTCCCCCAACGGGAAAATCCTGACCTTCGTGCACGGGACGGGGAACCAGTTCAATATCGCGACGCTCGAACTCGCGACCGGGAACATGCAGGTGCTGACGAATTCGCAACTCGACGAGTCGCCAAGCTTTGCACCCAATGGTAGCATGGTCATTTATGCGACCAAGGACAGGGAAAAAGGATTCTTATCCGCAGTGTCGGTGGATGGCCGTGTGCGCCAGAAGCTGGTACTGCAGGAAGGACAGGCACGCGAACCCGCCTGGTCACCGTACGTCAGGTGAGTAATGGGCGTTTTGGCAAATTGAACATCATGTAATTAAGAAAAGACACTAAGGAGACAGTCATGAAATTTTTTACCAAGTTGAGTGTTGCGGTACTTCCCCTGGCGCTGCTGGCCGCCTGCGCCTCGACGCCGGACGAGCAGGCCTCGTCGGCGAACGGTGGCGTCCAGTCGATGGGTTCGAGTGATGGCGCGCAGAGCATGGGCGCGGACACCTCCGGCGCCATGCAGATGAATCCGCTCGACGATCCGAACAGCCTGCTGTCGAAGCGCGTCATCTACTTCGATTTCGACAAGGCGGACATTCGTCCTGAGTTCCGCGATATCGTGCAGGCGCATGCCGCCTACCTGAGCCAGAATGGCAACGTCAGTGTCACCCTTGAGGGTCATGCGGACGAGCGCGGTTCGCGCGAATACAACATCGGTCTCGGTGAGCGTCGCGCCATCGCCGTCAAGAACGTGCTGATGCTGCAGGGTGCGGGCGGCAGCCAGATCGAAACGGTGAGCTACGGCGAAGAGCGTCCGGTCGCGATGGGTCATGACGACCAGTCCTGGTCCCAGAACCGCCGCGTCGAAATCGTCTACCGTTAAAAACGATCCGGCGGAACGGGCATGGAACGCGCGACACGGACGGCAGCGGCTTCTCTACTGCTGATGATGGGGGCCGTACATACGGCCTCCGCATTGCCGCCCATCGTGGAGTCTCAGCCCGTTTCGTCATCGGCATCATCGTCATCCGTGCAGGGCCCGGCAGGCGCCGGGCCCGCACAACGTCCGCAGTCCCTGGAGGAGCGCGTCGCGCGCATCGAGCGACAGCTCGACAACCAGACGCTCGTCGATATGTACGCCCGGCTCGATGCCCTGACGCAGCAGGTGCAGGAGCTGCGCGGGATCATCGAGGAACAGGCCCATAACACCCAGGGTGTTGAGCAGCGTCAGCGCGAGATCTATCTCGACTTCGATCGGCGCCTGCGCCAGCTCGAGACACAACTTTCGGGCATGCAGTCTTCCGCCTTGCCACCGCTCGAGACCCCGGCATCGCCTTCCTCCGACAGCGGAGATCAGGCCGCCTACCAGCAAGCCGTGGACGCCCTGCGCGCCGGCCGCAATCAGGAATCCATCACCGCACTGCAGGATTTCCTCACCCGCTATCCCGAAAGCCAGTATGCCTCCAACGCGCAGTACTGGCTCGGCGAGGCCAACTACGTCACGAAGCGGTACCCGGAAGCCGTCGCCGAGTTCGAAAAGGTGCTCAAACTCTACCCCGACAGCAACAAGGTGCCGGACGCCATGCTCAAGCTCGGCTACAGCCAGTACGAACTCGGCCAGGCCGACCAGGCCAGCACGACCCTCAAGACCATCATCTCCAAATACCCCAGCAGCACCGCCTCCCAGCTCGCCCAGAACCGGCTGCAGAGGATGAAGACAGGTGGGCGTTAATAGTTGCTCCCGTCAGATCTTTTATATTTGCGGATTACCAGGGAAAATAAGCCGTATCGCAGGGTGATGAGTAATGGGTGATGGGTGATTGTGCTCTCGTCACCCATTACCCATTACCCATCACGCTTTCAGGTTCAGGTCGTATCATGCACGTCCAGAGCAGACAGTCTTCCGGTGCGGCTATCGACACGCCCACTTTGCGTATCACCGAAATTTTTTTCTCGATTCAGGGCGAGTCGCGCTCGATCGGGTGGCCGACGGTGTTCGTGCGCCTGACCGGTTGTCCGCTGCGCTGTGATTACTGCGACACCGCCTATGCCTTCACCGGCGGCGAGGCGATGTCGATCGATGCCGTTCTGGCCGAGGTGCGCCGGCATCCGGCGCGTCACGTCACCGTGACCGGCGGTGAGCCGCTGGCGCAGAAGGGCTGTCTCCCGCTGCTGACTGCGTTGTGCGACGCGGGCTACGAGGTCTCGCTCGAAACCAGCGGCGCGCTCGATGTCGCCGCGGTCGATCCGCGCGTGGTGAAGGTGCTGGATCTGAAGACGCCGGGCTCGGGTGAGGAGGCGAAGAACCGTCTTGAGAATCTCGCCCGGCTGACGCCGCGCGACCAGATCAAGTTCGTGATCTGCGACCGCGCCGACTACGACTGGATGAAAAGCATGATCGCAACGCATGGCCTTGCCGAACGCTGCGAGCTGCTGCTGTCACCGGTGTGGGGCCGCCTGGATCCGGCGCAGCTCGCCGGATGGATGCTCGCCGACGGCGTGCCGGCGCGCCTGCAGGTACAGCTCCACAAGATCCTGTGGGGCGAGGCGCGGGGGCGATGAGTATGGCCGCGACCGCCAGCCGCAGGCGCGCCGTCGTGCTGCTCTCGGGCGGGCTCGACTCCGCGACCCTGCTCGCGCTGGCGCGTGAACAGGGCTTCGCCTGTCACGCGCTCAGCTTCGCCTATGGACAGCGCCACGGCGCCGAGACCATCGCCGCGGCGCAGGTCGCCGATGCGCTCGGCGCGGTCGAACTGCGCGTCATGAGTCTGTCCGGCCTGGGCGACCTCGGCGGCTCGGCGCTGACCGACACCAGTATCGCGGTGCCGGAGACACCGAGCACCGGCATCCCGGTTACCTACGTGCCCGCGCGCAACACGGTGTTTCTCTCGCTTGCGCTCGCCTGGGCCGAGGTGCTTGGCGCGCGCGACATCTTCATCGGCGTCAACGCGGTGGACTACTCCGGCTATCCCGACTGCCGGCCCGGGTTCATCGCGGCCTTCGAGCGGACGGCGAACCTCGCGACCCGGGCCGGCGTCGAGGGCGAGGGCGGGCAGTTCCGGATCCACGCCCCGCTGATCGCGCTGGGCAAGGCCGACATCATCCGTGAGGGCCTGCGCCTCGGCGTCGATTACGCGCTCACCGTGTCCTGCTACCAGGCCGATCCGCATGGCCGGGCCTGCGGGCGCTGCGACTCCTGTCGCCTGCGGGCCGAAGGTTTCCGCGCCGCCGGCGTCCCGGACCCGACGCGCTATGGGTGATGCGGCGGGAATTCCGCCCGGATTTGGATTGGCGCGGGAGAGGTTTTGCGGCTAAAATAGCCCATTCCTTCGGGCCGCGGGTATGAATCCCGCCCGGGTCGAACAATCCAGCAGCAACTCAGATTACCGCATTGGGCCGTTAGCTCAGTTGGTAGAGCACCGGACTTTTAATCCGATGGTCCCGCGTTCGAGCCGCGGACGGCCCACCAAAATCAGAAAGTTATGAAAGGAATAGACCTGCCGATCTTTCGGCAGGTGTTTATTGCCTGTCGTTTAGTCGATTCCCCCTTCTTGCGCAGCAAGTACCGGCCTCTCATATCGCTATGCCTCACAACAGAGGCAATCGTACTAGCATTGACGCGCCAGTGGGGCGGCATCTGGAACAGGACGGGACCGAGCTTGTCGCCAAGGATGCTGATGCGTTCGAAGAAAGCTGGAAGAATCCCGGAGGGATCATTCAGTTTTCTCATGTGAGTGATATAACGGCTGGCCTTGGCGGCGAATACAAAATTATCAGACACTGATTGATACCAGTTCCTGAGTGTGTCCTTGTTAGGAAGTTTATAGAATGTGCAGTTGATTTCGACACTCTGGAGCCGGCTGGCATAGTAGTCCAGCATGTTCGAATCGGATATCTTATCGGGGTAGAATGCTGTTTTCCAATGGGCGTACGACCATCCCGACGTTCCGATCATGATGTTTCCGCGAGTGGTTACCCCTGCTTATGAGAGGTTTCACGCCGCGCTGCATTATAGTGCTCACCGCCGCAGGCTGCCGGTCTCGATACGGTGGGTCTAACGGCAGGCAGCGATCACACTCCAGCATTCCCCCGGTGTGCTGGACGCGAGGACCAGACCGACGCTGCGATTGCTTCCGATGGTAAGCAGGTTTGGTTGGCATGGCTTGCATGCATCTCAACGGCGAATGAGATTAACTCCGGTTGCGCCGGTATGCTCGCTTAGGGCCCCGAAAACCTCGATAATATCGCCCCCGTCACACCGTTACGTGCGCATTCAAGCCGCACGTGAGTCTGTCTGGGGATGAAATCAGTGTCCCTTCCAGTCTCGGTCCCGGGCATAGTGTTCATACAGATTGATCTCGTGGCTGCGCTTGAACGGCTGAGTGGCATCGTATTCCGGGCAGTTTTTTATGCTTGTCGCGTCGAGGTCGACTTGCACCTTCCTGTCGACCCACTGAACCGACTTCAACCACTGCGGGGGGAGCAGAACCTTGCGTCCAGGCAGCCAATTCCGTGTGTCAACGACTAGATAACGTAATGCCCAGGTGACATCGTCGACGAGGAAGTCATCGACATGGCCGAGATCACCATCTGTGGCGGAAATATGGTATCCAACCATCTCACTGGAGGAGCGGATGTGAACTTCCTTTACCTCGGGCTCATCGGCCGTCATCACAACAGGAGTGTCACTCATAGGATGCACTACTCCGGAAGGATCGGGATATGCGCCCCATAACTGATTACCGACCCAGTACAGGGGCAAAGCGTAAGTCTGGTGATAGCTCATCTCGTACTGTCGGGAAACCGGTGCGTGCTCATCCAGCGGCGGCGATTCCTTGATCTGCTTCCTGGTGAGGTAGACGGGCATTCTCTTTCCGGTCCAGTCAGGCTCATCAAGGAACACCGGCGAAATGATCACCTTGCGTCCCGGCAACCATTTGGAGACCCGTGCGACCATGTAGCGGACGACCCAGGTACGGTCGTCGAACAGAAAATCCATACATGGACCGATCTCCCCATCGCTCGCGCTTATGATGTAGCCCTTTAATTCATTGATGCTTCGCAGCATGGCATATTCCATCACTCACTATCTGGATCTTTCTGTAAGTTTGGATGTCCCAGCCTGGCGTTTCGAGCGCGCGAGAGCGAGAGTGTCAGCCCGGCTTCATCAAATGACTTCATTGTTCCAGCTTAACCCTGTAAGCGATGGTTCCAAATATATCAATATGTGCCGATTCCGCATTGACCGATATCAATCTGAATGTGGAATGGACAACGGGCGTGAAGGCGCTCATTCTGGCGTCGAGGAATCTGATAGAGGAATGATCACCAGTTTCGGCGGGCTGAGGATTTGGACCGAGGCGCGCGCATTCCTCAGCGTGTTTATGAGTGTCGCCAGTCCTTCCAGGCCTCTGACCTTGGCCATTACGGTCAACAGTTCCGGTTCCCCGCTTAAGTTCATTCTCTCAGGGGTCGCGTCCGCTGCGTCGGGATTGAGTACGCGAAAAAGGGCGTGGTTGTAATTGGCAGGAAGGGTGATCTCGATCCGGTTGGCCTCGGTCAGAAATTTGGGAATCGACGCGATGGTCTCGTTTCCCTGCCACAATAACCGCACCACGGGGGACTTTTCCATCACCGACTCCTTGCCGTTTCGCTGTCATTGAGACCGAAGGTCAGTCTAATGTCTCGCGGCAGCAGCCAGCATGATGAGCATCCAGCCGGAAAAGATCAGGTCGATGCCGACCGACAGTCCGAGAATCCATAAGGCAGCTTCTGGCCATTGCGTCAGGATCAGCACGGCGAGCATCAGTGCCAGGACGCCGCTCGCCATCGACCAGTTCCAGTGATCATAGGGCCGCAAGCGGAGTGCGAGCAGGACCCTGAGCGCACCTTCCGTAAGCAGAAATGCCGCGAGCAGGAGGGTGAGAGACAATACCCCCGCCAGCGGATAGGCCAGAAGCGCGAGTCCGATGCCCGCGGACAGCAGACCGCCGGACAGCCAGTGCGGGAATCCCCTCCATGAGGGTTTGCGGATCACGATGACCGCCTGCGCCACGCCGATGACCAGGAGAATCGCTCCCGTCAGCATCCCGATGGCAAGGCTCGCGAAGTATGGTAATGCGATCGCCTCAATGCCTAGAAAGGTCATCATGACGCCGAGAACAAGAAACGATGCTCTGTTCTCCCTGACCTCGGAGGAAAGCACGGTAGATCGGTGGTTCGTGGACATGATTTGTGTCGCGTCACTCATCTCCGTCTTCCGGTTCTTGCGAAGCTTCGCATTCGCGGGATATGTGCTGTACCCGGATCCAGCTATCTGCAGACAAAAATATCAGCGCCGTGACGTAGGATCATTGAGAATGATCAAATAGTCCCTAATACGTCGTATCCAGGTGTTCGAATTAGATTGAGATATCTCAAGGAACCATACGCATCAATACGCTGAGAATAACAATACCGGAGCGGATGAATGGGGTATGTAAAATGAGCACGTATCTTCCCTCTAGTGACGGAGAAGGACCAATGATATCGAGTAAACAGGAATGGCGAGCCGATCTGAACGACATAAAGGCCAGGATCCAGCATCTCGTGAAAATAGGTGAAACGATTCCAGACGATATGCGTACCGATTACAGGCAGAAGATATACGAGTTACAGTCTATGCTGGGCGTGCTGGAGCAGGAGACGAAAGGGTCGGAATCTGCTAATGAACCCGTGAATCCCACTCATGAACTATACGCAGACATGCGCGCTGCCATAGACCGGGCCATGGCGAGATTCGGCTCTCCGGATTGAGAAACCACTCAACATCCTCTCCATGCCCGAGCAAGGGTATGGAGAGAATGCGCCGCAGCGCGGCATCGAAGACAGCATGCCTTGAAAAAATCGAGGAAAATTATACGTCGCCGATTCTGGGTGGTGACCTAGCGGCTGTTAAATGCGCTCAATCCCAGGTTGAGCAATCTCTGGATGAACTGCCGATAGCTCATGCCGGCCTTTTCGGCGGACAGGGCCATGTCGTCGTCAGCGGATAGGGCGGCGTTGGCATTGACGTCGAGCACGTAGACCTTTCCTTCCTTGTTCAGGCGCAGGTCGATGCGCGCGTAGCCGCTGAGGTCGAGGATGCGGTAGGTGCGCTTGCAAAGTTTCTGGATCGCCTCGGCCATGCCGGCGGGCAGGGCGCGCACGAACTGGTAGTCGATGCCGTGGCGCTCGCGGTATTTCTCGTCCCACTTGACCTTGTAGGTGGCGATGCGCGGGCCGCCCTCGTCCTGGTCGCCGAACACCAGTTCGCGCAGCGGCAGCACCTGCAGCCGGTTGTTGCCGATCACCGTGACATAGATCTCGCGCCCGTCGATGAACTGCTCGGCGATGACGTCGCCGCCGGTCATTTCCTGCGCCTGTATCACGCGGGCGACGAGTTCGTCGGCGTCATGGACGACCGAGGCCTGCGAGATGCCGTGTGAGCCCTGCGCCAGCAGGCCCTTCACCATCATCGGATAGGGCAGGGCGCGCGCCTCGCGCGCCGGGATGGTGCGGCCCCAGCGGACGGCGCGGAACTGCGGCACCTGTATGCGGTGGTGGCTCAGCAGCTTCTTGGACAGCGCCTTGTCGCGCGACAGCAGCAGGCCGCGCGGGTTGCAGCCGGTGTACGGGATCCTGAGCATCTCCAGGTAGCTGACGATGTAGTAGTCCAGCGCCACGTTACCCGCGAATTCCTCCAGCAGGTTGAAGGCAATGTGCGGCTTCCATGCGTCGATGGTGGCGCGGATCGGGGACAGATCGTCGCTCACTCCAACGATGCGTGCCTCGTGCCCGAGCTCGAGCAGCGCCTGATGGACATCGTGCTCGGTGCGGTATTTTGGCATGCGTGGATCCTTAGGATCCGTCAGGTCTTCCGGCGGCACCAGGTCGGAGTGCGTCAGCACCATGACGCGCAGTTTTTTCTTTTTCATAGAGAGATGCGGAATCCACCACTGTAGAGTTTTTGCAGTACGACCGAGGTGAGCAGCGCCACCAGGTCGGTCTTCAGTTCCTGTTCGTCGCGCGCGACGCGCAGATTGAGCTCATCGCTGCGTCGTTCCATGCCCTTGAGCACCTTGCTGATGCGGTATTTATATTCCGCCGTCCAGCGTTCGACCACGTCGATGACCTCGCGCCGCGTGCGGCGGATGAGGCGCGAGGCCTTTTCGTTGCGCGCATGCGCCGGGTCGGTGGAGAACATCTTGAGCAGATCGCGGTCGGCGAATTCCGGGCTGTCCGAACCGTAGCGGGCGACCTTGGCGGCGTAATAGTCGCGCAGGGTGATGCGAATCTTCTCCGTCGGGTGATCTTCGCGACGGTTATTCAGCCGCGGGCGCCGGGTGCGGATCTCGCGCATCAGCGCGTCAACGTATTCGAGTTTCATCAATGCCGGCCACAGGCGGTAACGCCGTCGCCAGTCCGACTTCGGCCGCAGCCAGACGGCGAAGGTCTCGGCCCAGTCCTCGTGCGGGTGTGCCTGCGCGTACCAGTTCGGCAGATTGTGCACGAAACGCTTGCTGTAGGGTTTGGGCAGGTAGGTGTCGGGGTAGGCGGCGTTGGGGCGGCCGAAGTGGCGCTTCCAGTCGCGCCGCTCGTGCAGGCGGTAGGCATTGAGCAGGGCATGCGCGGTTTCGTGGCGCAGCAGGCGCATGCACCAGTCGCTTGTGCCGCCTTCCACCTCCATCAGGGCCTCGTGCTCCAGGCGGCGCAGGCGCGGGTGGGAGAGGAAGAACGGGATGGCGACGCCGGGCACGCCGTCCGGGCAATACCACTCATCCGACAGCCAGAAATGCGGGCGGAAGACGAAGTCGCGCTGTTCCAGTTCCCGGTAGAGCTGTTCGATGCGAGATTCCAGCGGCGAGCCCTCGATACGCAGACCGAGGTCGCAGATGCGCATGTCGAGCAACTTGTCCTTCGGCAGATGCGCCCAGCGACGGGGATTGGGACGGGTAGCTGTCGATTTGGTCCGGGCGGCCATGGGACAAGGATAAGGAAATGAAGTCCTTCGGGGAAGGTTTTCGGCCGCACGTCGGATACCAGGTTGCGATATATCAATGTCCGAGCCCCGTCCGCGCCGTATCTTGTCCTCCTTCCAACACGAGGCGGACGGCAGATGACGAGCCGGATGGAGACAGCGCCCAGGCTGGTGGATATCGAGCTGGTCAGACACTGGCTGTACTGGGGGTTGGCATGGCTGACGGTATTTGACGGATCTCAATGCGGGGGAGCGGCGGCGCATGCCACGCTCACCGATGATGGCCGAAAGGGGTACGCGGCCGGTGACCATCAATCACCAGTGAAGAGGGTAATCATATGGAGCACAAGACCTTGTCGATGGACATCGAGGCTATCAGGAGGCGCCAGGCAGCACATCGAGCAGGGCGCCGTGACAGGCGGATACAAGGCGGACCGGGCCACGGTCATCAAGCTCCTGAACGAGGCGCTCGCCACCGAGATCATCTGCGTGCTGAGGTACAAGCGCCACTACTTCATGGCGTCGGGAATCAACGCACAAGGCATCGCGGCGGAATTCGCCGAGCACGCAAACCAGGAGCTGGCCCATATCGATGCGCTTGCCCAGCGCATCGTCCAGCTCGACGGGGAGCCGGATTTTTCGCCGGTGGAGCTGGTGCAACGGGCGCATTCCGAGTACGTGGCGGCGGGATCCCTGGTAGACATGATGCGGGAGGACCTGGTCGCCGAAAGGATTGCCATCGAGAGCTATCGCGACATGATCAGCTACATCGAGCACGACGACCCGACCACCCGGAGGGTCCTGGAGGAGATCCTCGCCGTCGAGGAGGAACATGCCGACGACCTGTCCGCCCTGCTCAAGGGCGCCGATGCCGGGCACTGAATGTGTGCCGGCCGGATGCCGGTCGGCAAGGTGCGCTCAGTCGCTATCGCTGTGCGGCAGCGTCATGTGGTTGGCCCGGTACCAGCCCGGGGGATCGTCCTTCGGGGCGCCGACGATCCTGGGCAGGGTGGTCGAAATGTGGTGCCTGGGCTCCCAGCCGAGCAGTTTCTGGGCTCGGCGGATGTCCAGTGCATAGTGGTCGTCCGACATCCTGATCATGAATGGCTGGATAAAGGGTTTATTGCCCGCGTCGTCGATGTGGTCGGGGTATGACCGCCTCCAGCCTGTCCTCGAGCCAGGCGCCGGCGGCGGCGAGCAGCTTGGGCATGGTCAGGGTCCTCCATGTCTGTTCGCCGTGGATCAGCCTTCCCAGCCTGTTCTGCAGGTCCCTGTAGCTCATGGAATCGGCCTCGCCGATCAGGATCGTGACCTCATCCGGCAGGCGTGACCTGTGTTCGATGGCGCGGCGGAAGGCGTCGATCATGTCGTCGCGGTGCAGCACGGACTGTCCGGTATCTGTATTGCCGGAGTACAGATGGCTGGTCAGCTGGCGCATCGTCAGAGCTGTTACTTAGGCTCAGCCCTGCAGCCTTGAAACAGGTCAAGCGCCGGGTTGCGTGCCTTGGTCTGCACGTCGAGCGCCCCGAGCACCGAGTGGAACAGGTTGTCCTGCGTCCAGGGCGTGTCCTTCCTGTCCGTCATGCAGCGGGGATCGATGGCCAGCTCCCGCTGATAGTTGTCGGAGAACCACATCATGGCGGGGATGTGCTTCTGCGCCTCGGGGGCGAACGTGTAAGGCATGCCGTGCAGATAGGCGTTTGCTTCGCCCAGGGATTCGCCGTGGTCCGACAGATAGATCATGGCCGTATTGATGTTGTCATGGGCGCGCAGCATGTCGATCAGACCGGACAGCACGTGATCTGTATACAGGATGGTGTTGTCGAAGGCGTTGATCAGTTCCTGCGGCTTGCACAGGATCAGCTCGCTGGTGCGGCACACTGGCGTGAAGCGCTCGAAGTTCTTGGGGTAGCGCTTGTAATAGGCTGGGCCGTGACTGCCATTCTGGTGCAGCACGATCACGCTGTCCTGCGTGATATCGCGCAGTTTCTGGTCGAGCCCCCTCAGCAGGATGTCGTCGTAGCAGCCATCCTTGCAATACGCGGGGTCCTTCTCGTAGGCGAGATTTTCAAAACCGACGCGCGCGCACACGCCCTTGCAACCCACGTTGTTGTCGCGCCACAGCACGTCGAAGCCGGCGTGGCTGAGTACGTCGAGCAGGTTCTCCCGGGCATCGGCGGCGCTGGCGGAATAATCGCGGCGTCCCAGGTCCGAGAACATGCAGGGCACTGATACCGCCGTGGCCGTGCCGCAGGAATGTACCTTGCTGAAATTGATCAGGCCGGATTGTCTGCCGAGCTCGGGATTGGTGTCGCGGTCATAGCCGTTGAGCGCGAAGTGATCGGCGCGCGCGGTCTCCCCCACCACCAGCACCAGCACGGTCTTGCGGCTGTGCGCCGCCCATGAACCCGGCTTTCTGGCGTCGGCGCCGATCGCCGTCAGCTGCGTCGGCGCCTTTTTTGTCGTGTGGTGGATATAACTCGTGGCGGCGGTGAGATAGTTGGTGGGGGCGATCAGATACACCAATTGGCGATTATTGCGAAACAGGGAGGCGAGGTCCTTGTAGGAGAAATACAGTGTCCCTCCGAGCAGCACGAGTGTCGCCAGCAGCGCCGCCAGCCGTATACCCAGTTCGCGCAGCGGGGTACGATACAGGATGGGCGTTTTCCACAACCATACGGTCGGCAGCAGGCCCAGCAGCAGCGCGAACAGGCCCATCTTGACCGTCAGCAGGTCCCGCGTCTCCGCCGCGTCGGTCTGCGCGGCGTTCTGGATCATCTGCGCGTCGATCATGACGCCATATTCGCTCATGAAATAACTGACCAGCGCCGTGATCATGAACAGCAGGGACATCACGGGTTTGAAGATGTAGGGCCAGGCGATCAGGCCCAGCAGCAGGTTGAATACGCCGAGGAGCAGCAGGAACATTTCGAACAGGACCCAGGGCCGGTGCGCGCCGAGGTTGGCGGTGATCTGTTCCATCTGCTGCCACAGCGGAGCGTTGTACAGCGCGATCAGGGCGATCGAGATCGCGAAGGTCAGGGTCTCGGGGCGTGCGGGGCGGGTCAGCCTCATGGAGGAGTGTGCCAAGTTTGGTATTGCGGCCCATCCTAGAGGCAGAATCTTAGAGATGGCTTAAGGGGGTGAGCCAGGCGGCCGTTATAGAAACGACTATCCCTTGGCCATTACGTGGGTTCCGATCATGCTGGGACGGAAAAAAATGAAGGAACAGCGGGCAGAGACCCGCTGGAAGATCGATCAGTTTCTCGCCATCTATGATGAGGACCAGGCCACCTTTCTCGGACGGGTGGAGGATCTCAGCGAGAACGGCATGTCCGTGCTGAGCACCGAGACCGTCCCGGTCGGAAACCATCTCAGGCTCGCGGTGGAGGTAATTCAGGACGACGGCAGCGTCAAGACCTTCTTTCTGCGTTGCCGCAGCCTGTGGATCCGGGCCGAGAGCGGCGACAAGTACCATCGGATCGGTTTCCAGTTTTCCGGCATCTCTAATTCGGACGCGACCCGGGTCCGCAAGCTCATCGACTATCAACGCAGCCATGGCGCGCGACGCCCGGATGGTCCGGCGCGCTGACGCGCGGCGGCGTGGCGGGGTCGCATAAAATCAATAAAATTCAATAAGTAAGAGTTGTGTCCGGGGCGGGGTCCGGGGGCGGTTGCATTCCGTGCGGGGGCGCACTAGAGTATCGCACTCACGGAGTGGAGCAGAAACAGAGACTTAGCTGTTGCAGGCAGGCTGACCGGACTCGCGGCGGTCTGACCCTCACGAGGTCCATGGTCCCGATCGCGTGGACGGCGAGTCTATAATATATGCCCGGTCGATGGATGAGAGTGCGGTCGCATGGATGTGAGCGAACCGCGCCGGCGATCGGGGAATAGAGGGTCGTACCGCGATGTCATTCCGTCTCAAGATCATACTGGGTCTGGTGGTGATCCAGTTGCTGCTGCTGGTGATACTGGTCTGGAGCAGCCTCAACTTCCTGCGCGGTTCCAACGAGATCGAGCTGTCCAACCGCGCCACTTCCATCTCCGAGATCCTTGCCTCCACGCTGGAGGATAAGCTGCTCAGCGGCGACCGCGAGGGTCTGCTCACCCATATCCACGAAATCCTGGCGCTGCCTGGCACGGTCTATGTGCGCATCGTCAATCCCGCCGGAGACCTGGTCGCCGAGGGCGGCAATGCCACAGGGCTGGTGCGTCCCTTCGCGGAGGATTTTCTGTTCGATGACGTCGACGACGGAATCTACGACGTCAGCGCCGATATCGTGCGCGGCGGTGAAAATATGGGCAGCGTGCAGCTCGGCCTGTCAGTGCAGTCGATCAATGGCATCATGGACGCGGCGCGGCGCGAGATGGCCACTATCGCCATGTTCGGGTTCGCCGTCTCCGTTATTTTCTCGGTGTTTCTCGGCAATTATTTCCGGCGCCGGCTCACCAATCTGCGCGACGCCACCCGCCGCATTGCCTCCGGAGACATCGGCTACCAGGTCCCTGTGCTGGGCGGCGACGAGCTGGCGCAGACGGCAGGCGCGTTCAACACCATGTCTCGCAAGCTCGTTTCGCTCTATTCCGAGAAACAGGCCGCGCTGACCGGTGCGCGCCAGAAGGCGCAGGAGCTGCAGCAGAGTGAGCGCCGCATCCATGCCGTGCTTCATCACGCCATGGACGCGATCATTACCATCGACGAGAACGGTCAGATCGAGAGTTTCAATCCGGCGGCGACCCGGATCTTTGGTTACAGCGCCGGCGAGGCCATCGGGCAGGGACTGGGCATCCTGCTGCCGGAACCGTATCTCGCCGAGCATGAGCGTCATATCCAGCAATTCATCCGCGGCGGCGACCGCGCTATCCTTGGCGCCGCGCGCGAGATCCAGGGTCTGCGGATGGACAACACGCAATTCCCGCTCGAAATCGATATCAGCGAGATGGAGATCGAGGGACATTATCTGTTCATCGTAATCGCGCGGGATATCACCGAGCGCAAGCGGCTGGAGGAGCGCATCCGCTCGACGATGGAGTCCGCGCCGATCTCGATGCTGATGGTGGACTCCGACGGTTCCATCGTGCTCGTCAACGCAGAGACCGAGAATCTGTTCGGATATAGCCGCAATGAACTTCTCGGCAAGAGCATAGAGATACTCGTGCCGGAACGGTTCCGCTCCCGCCACCCCAGCCAGCGACAGGGGTATTTTGCCGCGCCCGAGGCGCGCCGGATGGGCAAAGGGCGTGACCTGTTCGGCCTGTGCAAGAACGGTTCCGAGTTTCCCGTTGAGATCGGGCTCAACCCGGTCGTGACGAAAGAGGGGTTGCTGGTACTGGCCACGGTCCTGGACATCACGGAGCGCAAACAGGCCGAATCCGAGCTGCGCCAGGCGAAGGAGTTCGCCCTGGAGTCCTCGCGCAGCAAGTTCGAGTTCATCGCCAATGTGAGCCAGGAGGTCCGTGTCCCGGTCAACAGCATGCTGAGCACGCTCAACCTGCTGCTCGGCACGGAGCTCGCGCCGGAGCAGCGCGAGCGCGTCGCCGCGATCCGTGCCTCGGGCGAGTCGCTCATCACCATCATCAATGACGTGCTCGACTTCTCCAAGATCGAGGCCGGCAAGCTCTATCTGGAGTCGATCGATTTCGATCTGTGGCAGACCGTGGACATCGTCTACCAGCTATACCGCGATCAGGCGGCGCGCAAGGGCGTGAATCTGGTTTACGTAATGCCGTATTCGACACCCACCGGACTGCGTGGAGACCCGACCCGTCTGCGTCAGCTGTTGACCAATCTGGTGGACAACGCGGTGAAGTTCACCGAGAAGGGCGAGGTGGTGCTGCGCATCGAGGTGCTGGAGGACGCAGAGCAGGAAACGGTACTGCGCTTCGCGGTCAGTGATACCGGCCCCGGCATCGCCGCCGCCACCCAGAAGCGCATCTTCGAGATATTCACCCGCGCCGAGGCGCCGCTTACGCCGCGCTATGGCAGTTCCGGTCTCGGACTGGTGATCTCCAAGCGTCTGACCGAGATGATGGACGGCGCCATTGGCGTCGAGAGCGAGCCTGGGCGGGGCAGCCTGTTCTGGTTCACCTGCCGTTTCATGAAGCAGCCGGATGCCAAGCCGGCGCCGCGCCCGGTCAGTCACGAGCTGGGTCATCTGCGGGCGCTCATCGTCAACTCGGACGCGGTGGCGCTGGCTTCGATGCAGAACATGGTGAGCGAGCTCGGCCTGAATTCGGCCGGCGTCGATGACGGAGTGCGCGCGCTGCATGAGCTGATCACTGCCGCCGAGCGTCGACAGCCCTACGATGTAGTGATCTTCGATATGATGATGCGCGGCATGAGCGGCCTGCGCTTTGCGCGCACCGTGCGTGAGGACGGCCGTATTTCCCGCCTGTACATGATCATGGTCGCCACCACCGGTTACCGAGGCGACAGCGAGGAGGTGCGCCACGCCGGTGTGCAGGGCTACCTCACGGCGCCCTTCGATCGGGAGCAGCTCCTTGAATGTATCGCCGCCGTGACGGGCATCGACCGCAACGACCACGAGACCTTCGTTACGCGCCATAGCCTGGCGGCCTCACGTCTGCCTCAGCACGGCCATGCCCTGGTGCTCGCGGTGGAGGACGATCGACAGAAGCAGTTGCTGGCGCGACTTGAGCGCATCGGCTACCGTGCCAGCCTCGCGCTCGACGCCAGGGAGGCGCTGGATGCGGCCGTGCGCGGTCACTATGATCTGATCCTGGTGGACAACGGGGCGCGCGAACTGCTCGACGCCGAATCAATCCGCCGCCTGCGCGGCCGCGAGCATCAGGGGACACATATTCCCGTGATGGTCATCGTCTCCCCTTCCGCCAGCAACGCCCAATGCCAGTCCTACCGCGCCGCCGGTGCCGATGAATGCTTCACCAGCCTCGTCGAGGTGGAAGAGCTGAACCGGAAGCGCCTGCTGGGGTGATAAGGGCGTGATGGGTTATGGGTGAAAGGTGATGAAAATGCGGGAATGAGTTGAACAGACCGCAACGACACGCTTTAATGTCTGCCATGACCCATCACCCATCACCCATCACGGTTTCTTCTCTTCCTCCCCGCTGACCTTTCGTTCCGCCTTCCAGGCCGTCTGCAGTTCGTCCATGCGCGCGTCGATGCGTGCCCGCAGGTGCCCGTCGTCTTCGGGCGCGCTGCGCTGGGCAATGCGCAGTTGTTCTATGGCGGCGCGTGTCTCGCCGAGCTGGTAATGGTGTTCCGCCAGCGCCAGGTGCATTTCGGTGGAGCGGCCGAGCATGCCCGCGGCGCGCGCCTGGAGGGCGTAGAGCTCGGCCTCGGGCGGGCGCTGCCGGAAATATGCGTTGATGGTCGCGCTGGCCTTTTTCGCCTGGTCCGCTTGCAGCAGAGCGCCGACGTAGCGCGTTGTCAGGGGCAGGTTATAGGGATACAGACCGAGATTGCGTTCGTAGGTGGCGAGCGCGGCGGTGGTCTGGCCGCCGGCGAGTTGAATCTGCGCCAGCAGGATCTGATAGGCGATACGCTCGGGGTCCCTGGCGATGAGCGGCCGCAGTTGCGCGAGCGCTTCCTTGTCCTGGCCGAGGGCGAGCAGCGACAGGGCGTAGCCGTAGGCAAGAGCATCCTTTTCCGACGCGGGCGCGGTGGCAAGTGTGTTTTCGAAATATTCGGCGCTCTTCTGCGGATTGTTGTCCTGCAGTACGCGCACCTTGGCGCGGATCAGCGAATAGTTCCCGTTCGCCTCAGCGTCCCGGGCGCGCGGCAGTTGTTCGGCGCGGTTACGCGAATCCGCGATGCGCTCGGTGGTGACCGGGTGGGTGTACAGAAAGCTGTACTGCAGGTTTTCGTAGCTTGATTTCTGCAGGCGTTCGAAGAAATCGGGCATCGCGTGCGGGTCGAAGCCGGCGCCGGCCAGAAACCGCATGCCGATGCGATCCGCCTCCCATTCATTCGTGCGTGTGAAATTGATCTGCTGCTGCGCGTTGCCGGCGATTGTGGCGGCGAGCGCGGCCTCGCCGATCTGTCCGCCCTGGCTGGTCTGGCTGCCGAGCAGGATGGCTGCGATGATCGCGGCCGTCATCGGCGCGCTCATGCGCGCGGACTGTTCGATGGCGCGGGCGAGGTGGCGCTGGGCGACATGCGCGGTCTCGTGGCCGATGACCGCGGCAAGTTCCGCCTCGGACTGTGTCACGAGGATCAGTCCGGTGTTGACGCCGATATAGCCGCCGAAACCGGCGAAGGCATTGATCGCCGGGTCATTCACCACGAAGTAGGTGAACTGGCGGCCCTGGGTGCCACTGCTTGCCACCAGGCGATAGCCGAGCGACTGGATGTAGGATTCGACCTCGGGATCGTTCACCACCTGAAGCGCCTGCCGCACGTTGCGCATGAATACCTTGCCGAGCGTCTGTTCCTCGGTCGTCGACAGGTAGTTTTCGGCGGAATCGCCGATGTTGGGCAGATCCGCGGCGCCTGCCGCGATGCCCGCGCCGGCGAGCAGGGCGGCGAGGATGGTCAGGCGGCGGGGACGGGGCAGGTTCACGGGGTTTGCTCGGTTGCGCGGATCAGCGACTCAGGGGCGACCCGCGCGCCGCGGGAGGTCAGGGACGGGGTCCATTCTGCGTTGCAGCACGGGTTTGAGGAACTGGCCGGTATATGAGACAGCGCAATCCGCGACTTGTTCCGGGGTGCCGGCGACGAGCAGTTCGCCGCCCTTGTCGCCACCCTCGGGGCCGAGGTCGATAAGCCAGTCGGCGGTCTTGATGACGTCGAGGTTGTGCTCGATCACCACGATGGTATTACCCTGGTCGCGCAGGCGGTGCAGCACGACGAGCAGCTGCTTGATGTCGTGGAAGTGCAGGCCGGTGGTCGGCTCGTCCAGGATATACAGCGTGCGGCCGGTGTCACGCTTGGCAAGCTCGCGCGCCAGCTTGATGCGCTGTGCCTCGCCGCCCGACAGCGTGGTGGCGTTCTGCCCCAGCCGGATGTACGACAGGCCGACATCCATCATGGTCTGCAGTTTGCGCTGCAGCGGCGGGACGTTGCCGAAGAATTCGAGAGCGTCCTCCACTGTCATTTCGAGCACTTCGTGGATATTGCGGCCCTTGTAGCGGATCTCCAGGGTCTCGCGGTTGTAGCGTTTGCCCTTGCAGATGTCGCACGGGACGTAGATGTCGGGCAGGAAATGCATCTCGACCTTGATCACGCCGTCGCCCTTGCAGGCCTCGCAGCGTCCGCCCTTCACGTTGAAGCTGAAGCGCCCCGGTCCGTAGCCGCGCATGCGCGCGTCAGTAGTGACGGTGAACAGTTCGCGGATGTGGGTAAACAGTCCGGTGTAGGTCGCCGGGTTTGAGCGCGGGGTGCGGCCGATCGGGCTCTGGTCGATGTTGACCACCTTGTCGAAGAGATCGAGCCCGGCTATTTCGCGGCAGGGCGCCGGATCCTCTCCGCCTTCGCCGATGACACGCGCGGCGTGCAGGTACAGCGTGTCGTTCACCAGCGTCGACTTGCCTGAGCCGGACACGCCGGTTACGCAGGTCATCAGGCCGATCGGGATCGAAACATCAATGTCCTTCAGGTTGTTGCCGCGCGCGCCGAGGATGCGGCATTGCAGGTCCGGGTTCGCGGGTACGCGCCGGTCCGGGATCTCGATCGCAAGCCGGCCGGAGAGGTACTGGCCGGTGAGTGACGCGGGGTCGGCGGCGATCTCGCGCGGCGTGCCCTGGGCGATGATGCGACCACCATGCACGCCGGCGCCCGGCCCGATGTCGACCACGTAGTCGGCGATGTTGATGGCGTCCTCGTCGTGTTCCACCACGATCACGGTATTGCCGAGGTCGCGCAGGTAGGTCAGTGTGTTCAGCAGGCGCTGGTTGTCGCGCTGGTGCAGGCCGATGGACGGTTCGTCGAGGATGTACATGACACCGACCAGGCCGGCGCCGATCTGGCTGGCCAGGCGGATGCGCTGGGTTTCGCCGCCCGACAGGGTATTGGCGCGGCGGTCAAGCGACAGGTAATCCAGTCCGACGTTGACCAGGAACTCGAGGCGCTGGTTGATCTCCTTGACGACCTTCTCGGCAATCTGGCCGCGCTGGCCGCTCAGCTTGAGTGTTTCCAGGAAGGCATGTGCGCGTCCCACCGGCAGGGCGGCGAACTCGGGCAGTATCATCTCGCCGATGAAGACATTGCGCGCCTCTTCGCGCAGGCGCGAGCCCTTGCAGTCCGGGCAGATCCTGGTATTGAGATACTTGGCCAGTTCCTCGCGCACGATCTGCGAATCGGTCTCGCGGTAGCGGCGCTGCATGTTGGGCAGGATGCCCTCGAAGGAGTGGTGACGCTTGTGATGGCCGCCGCGCTCCCCGGCATAGTTGAATTCAATCGCCTCTTCGCCGCTGCCGTGCAGCACCACGCGGCGGATTTCTTCCGGCAGATCCTGGAAGGGTGTGTCGAGATCAAAGTCGAAATGGGCGGCGAGCGACTGGATCATCTGTGCGTAATAGGTGTTGCGCATATCCCAGCCACGCACCGCGCCGGAAGCGAGGCTGAGCTCCGTGTGTTGCACCACGCGCTCGGGGTCGAAGAACTCGATCTGGCCGATGCCGTCGCAGGTCGGGCAGGCGCCGGCCGGGTTGTTGAAGGAGAACAGGCGCGGTTCGAGTTCGGCCAGGCTGTAGCCGCAGTGCGGACAGGCGTAACGCGCGGAGAACACCAGATCGGTGCGCCCGGGTTCGTCCATGAAGGCGATGCGCACGAGGCCATCACTCTGGTGCAGCGCGGTTTCAAACGATTCCGCCAGGCGCTGCTGGGCATCGGGGCGCACCTTGAGGCGGTCGATCACCACCTCGACAGTGTGTTTCTTGTGCGGGTCGAGTTTCGGCGTCTCGTCGAGTTCGATCACCTTGCCGTCCACGCGCGCGCGTACGAATCCCTGCGCGCGCAGTTCCTCAAACACCTGTTCGTGTTCGCCCTTGCGGTCCTGCACCAGCGGGGCGAGCAGCAGCAGGCGCGTGTCGGGCGGCAACGTGAGTGTGTGGTCGACCATCTGGCTCACCGTCTGCGCGGAGAGCGGCTGTCCATGGCGCGGGCAGCGCGGCTCGCCAGCGCGGGCGTACAGCAGACGCAGGTAGTCGTAGATCTCGGTCACCGTGCCGACAGTCGAGCGCGGGTTGTGCGAGATGGTCTTCTGTTCGATCGAGATCGCCGGCGACAGACCATCGATGTGATCGACGTCGGGTTTCTCCATCACGGAGAGGAACTGGCGCGCGTAGCTCGACAGCGACTCGACATAGCGGCGCTGCCCCTCGGCGTAGATCGTATCGAAGGCGAGCGAGGACTTGCCCGATCCGGACAGGCCGGTGATGACGATGAGCCGGGAACGCGGTAGGTCGAGATCGATGTTCTTGAGGTTGTGGGTGCGCGCCCCACGGATGAGGATCTTATCCATGGCAATTTCCCGCTCTAAAAGCAACCTGTTAATATAGCCGCTTTACCCCAGGCAAGGCAAAACACCCCTATGTCGCGTGAGAATATTACGGCGCTGGAGCGCCGGGCCGCATTGTCGCTGGCGGCGATCTTTTCCTTTCGCATGCTGGGTCTGTTCATGATCCTGCCGGTGTTCGCCCTGTACGCCGCGGAGCGCTTCGGCGCGGTGGCGCCGGTCCTGATCGGGCTCGCGATCGGCGCCTATGGGTTGTCGCAGGCCGTGCTGCAGATCCCCTTCGGCATGCTGTCCGACCGTTTCGGCTGCAAGCCGGTGATCGCCTTCGGGCTTGTCATCTTCGCGCTGGGCAGCGTAATGGCCGCCACGGCTGATTCCATGACGGGGATCATCATCGGGCGCATGGTGCAGGGCAGCGGCGCGATCGCCGCGGCGGTGATGGCGCTTGCCGCCGACCTGACGCGCGAGGAACACCGCACCAGGGCAATGGCGATGATCGGTCTCAGCATAGGTCTGTCATTCGCGGTCGCACTGGCGCTGGGCCCGATCCTGACTCACTGGATCGGCGTGCCCGGCATCTTCTGGCTGACCGGGGTGCTGGCCCTGTTCGGGATCGCGCTGCTGTATCTGGTGGTGCCGAATCCGGTTCGTCACCGCACTCATCGCGACACCGGTGCGGTGCCAAGGTTTTTTTCCCAGGTACTGCATGATCCACAGCTGCTGCGCATCGACGGCGGGATTTTCGCGCTCCACTGCATCCTTACCGCGAGCTTTGTCGCGCTGCCGTTCGCGCTGCGCGATTTTGCCGGGGTCGATACCCCGCATCACGGCTATGTCTATCTGCCTGTGTTGCTGGTCGCGCTGGCGGTGATGGTTCCGCTGGTGGTGATTGCGGAGAAGCGTCGCCGGCTGAAGGAGGTATTTTTGTTCGCAATCGCCGGCATAGCACTGGCGGAGTTCGGGCTGGTGTTTTTCCATCATTCGCTCGTCGCGATCGTCGCCCTGCTGCTGCTGTTCTTCTGCGCCTTCAACGTACTGGAAGCGCTGCTGCCCTCGCTGATCGCGAAGTTCGCCCCGGCGGACAAGAAAGGCACCGCGATGGGCGTCTATTCGACCTCGCAGTTCCTCGGGGCATTCTGCGGAGGGGTGGTCGGCGGCTATCTGTACGGCCATACCGGCATCGCCGGGGTATTCGGCTTCTGTGCCCTGATGGCTGCCCTGTGGTGGCTGTGGGCACGCACCATGGCGCCGCCACGTTATCTCAGCAGCTATATGATTTCCTTGGGAGAAAGTCGTCCCGATGGCTCCGGCGTCGAGGTCGCCCGGCGGGAGAGCGAGCTGCTTGCCCTGCCCGGAGTGGCGGAGGCGATTGTTGTGATGGAAGAGGGGGTGGCGTATCTTAAGGTAGACAGCCGCACGGTGGATTACGGGCGGCTCGATCGTCTCGCGGCCGAATGGGCCGGGACGGCGAATTCATAGAGAATCAGCGATTTTTGCGCGAGTATCCGGGAGACGAGTATGGCAAGAGGCGTGAACAAGGTCATTCTGATTGGCAATCTGGGCAAGGACCCGGAGGTGCGTTATATGCCGAGCGGCGGCGCGGTGGCGAACGTCACCCTGGCCACTTCGGAGTCATGGAAAGACAAGCAGTCCGGCGAGAAGCAGGAACGCACGGAATGGCATACCGTGGTGTTCTACAACCGCCTCGCCGAGATCGCGGGTGAATACCTCAAGAAGGGTTCGAAGGTCTATGTCGAAGGCAGCCTGCGCACGCGGAAATGGCAGGACAAGAACTCCGGCGCCGACCGCTACACCACCGAAATCATCGCCAGCGAGATGCAGATGCTTGACGGTCGCGGCGGCGGCGGCGGCGGTGGTGGCGGCGAGAGTTACGGCGAACGTTCCGGCCAGTCCCAGTCGGCCCCGGCTGCGCGCGAGCAGGTCGCGGCGGGCGCCGACGATTTCGACGACGACATCCCGTTCTGAGACGGCGTCCTTGCCGTTTTTCAAGGTCGTAACCGGGCGCCTGCGCGCCCGGTTTGCTGTTGTCCATGGGGCGCCGCGCCGTGAGTGAGTCCTTGCGCATCGCGATGGCGCAGCTCGATTTCCTGGTTGGCGACGTGGCGGGCAATGCGGAGCGTATGATCGCGGCTGCGACCCGCGCCCGCACCGCGCTGGGCGCCGACTGCGTGGTGTTTCCCGAGCTCGCGCTCACCGGTTACCCGCCCGAGGACCTGCTACTGCGCCCGGCCATGAACGAGCGGATCCGCGCCGGCCTGGACCGGCTGGCGCGGGAGACGCGCGGGATCGACGTCATTGTCGGTTATCCGCGCCTGCATGGAGATCAGCTCTACAACGCGGCCTCGCTGCTGCGTGACGGCGGAATCGTCGCAACCTACCACAAGCAGTTGCTGCCGAACTACAGTGTATTCGACGAGAAGCGCTACTTCGTTGCCGGCGCTGAGCCGTGCGTGGTGTCGATCAAGGGTTTCCCGGTCGGCCTCACGGTGTGCGAGGACATCTGGCAGCCCGGGCCGGTCGAGCAGTGCGTCGACGCCGGCGCGCGTCTGATCGTCAATATCAACGCCTCGCCGTTCCATCTCGGCAAGCGCGCCGAGCGCGAGACCGCGCTGCGTGCGCGCGTACTGGCTACGCGCGTGCCGATGCTCTACCTCAACCTGGTCGGCGGTCAGGACGAGCTGGTCTTCGATGGCGAATCCTTCGTGATGGACGCGGCGGGCGCGGTGACGCAGCGTGTCACCGCCTGGGAGCAGGAAATCGTCGTGGCGGAGTTCCGTCTGGACGCGGATGGTCGCGTCATCCCCGTGCCTGGCGACGTATCCCCGCCCCTGTCGGACGATGCCTCGCTATACCGCGCCATCGTCCTCGGCGTGCGCGATTATATCGACAAGAACCGCTTCTCCGGCGCGGTGATCGGGCTGTCGGGCGGGGTCGATTCGGCGCTGACGCTGGCGATCGCGGTGGACGCGCTCGGGCCCGCGCGGGTGGAGGCGGTGATGATGCCGTCGCGTTATACCGCGGACATGAGCTGGGAGGACGCCCAGGCCGAGGCCGCCGCGCTCGGCGTGGATTACCGGATGATCCCCATTGAGCCGGCCTTCGAGGCCTTTCTCGCCATGCTGCGCGGGGAGTTCGCCGGCATGCGCGTAGACACCGCCGAGGAGAACATCCAGGCGCGCTGCCGCGGAGTCATCCTGATGGCGATTTCGAACAAGAAAGGTAAAATCGTGCTCACCACCGGCAACAAGAGCGAACTTGCGGTCGGTTACGCGACGCTCTACGGCGACATGGCGGGTGGCTACGCCCCGATCAAGGACGTGCCGAAGACACTGGTATATCGCCTGGCGCGCTATCGCAACGCACTCGCGGCCGTGATCCCCGAGCGGGTCTTAACCCGGGCGCCGTCGGCTGAACTCGCGCCGGACCAGAAGGATGAAGACAGTCTGCCGCCTTACCCGGTGCTTGATGCGATCCTTGAGCGCTACATTGAGCGCGATATGGCCGCGGAGGAGATCATCGCCGAGGGTTTCGAGGCCGCGACGGTCATGCGCTGCGTCGCGCTGGTCAATCGCAACGAGTACAAGCGCAGGCAGGCGCCGCCCGGGGTGCGCGTTTCACGCCGCGCCTTCGGACGTGACCGGCGTTATCCGATTACCTCGGGTTTCGATGACGCCGGCGGCGCGCGGCGGCGGGGCGGGGAATCACCGAACTAGATTTTGACAAGGAGGATCGCTCAATGAAGAAAGTAGAGGCCATCATCAAGCCGTTCAAGCTCGACGATGTGCGCGAGGCCCTGTCCGATATCGGTATCGCCGGTATGACGGTGACCGAGGTGAAGGGTTTCGGTCGTCAGAAGGGGCACACCGAGCTTTATCGCGGCGCGGAGTACGTGGTCGATTTTCTGCCCAAGATCAAGTTGGAAGTGGTGGTGGAGGACGACCAGGTGGATGCCTGCATCGATGCCGTCACCCGGGTCGCGCGCACCGGCAACATCGGTGACGGGAAGATTTTTGTGACCGACGTGGAGAAGGTGGTGCGCATCCGTACCGGCGAGACCGGCCCGGACGCCATCTGAGCCGGCCTCAACCGCCCTCGCTGTCCCCGTCCGGCGTTTCCGCGGCGGGCGGATTCAGTTCCAGCACTCGGCGCGCGTTTGCCGCCAGGTCGTTCAGGCCGAGGTGTTCGTAGGCCTCGGCCATCACGGCGAGCGCGCGCGGCACCGAACCGGTCTGCGGGAAGGTTTCAATCACATACCGGGCGCGATTGGCGGCCGCGACGTAGGCGCCGCGCTTCATGTAGTAGTCCGCGACGTATATCTCGTGCCTGGCCAGATAATTCTTCAGATGCACCATGCGCTGCACGGCGTCCGGTGCGTAACGGCTGTCGGGGAAGCGCCTGACCATCTCGGCGAAATGCTGGAAGGATTCGAGCGCCGCGCGCGGGTCGCGCAACGCGGCGTCGATATGCGCGAGGTCGTCGAGCATCCCGCTGGTCTGGCCGAAATTCGCCAGGCCGCGCAGATAGTAGGCGTAATCGACGTCAGGGTGGCGCGGATAGGTCTTGATGAAGTGTTCGGCCGTGCTGACCGCCTGATCGGGCTGGTCGAATTTATAGTAGGCGTAGGCAAGGTCAAGCTGCGCCCGCGCCGCGTTGTCGCCGAAGGGATAGCGCGCCGCCAGATCCTCGAAGTGTTTGATCGCGGTCTCGTAGTAGCCGTCGCGCAGCGCCTCCTTGCCGAGTTCATAGAGGCGCGCGGCGCCGGATTCCCCATCCTTGTCACCGGAGGTGGCGCAGCCGCCAAGCAGCGCGGCGAGCAGGCAGGCGATCAGTATATTGCGCATGGTGAATCTCATTGCCTAAAGGGGAGCATTATAGCCGGCATCGTCCGCTCAGGGCGGTGGCGATACCGTCGCGATGAGTGACTGAACCTCGCCCAGCCGGCGGACCCAGGGTTGCAGTTTCAGTTCCGGCGGCAGCCCGGCGGCGGCGGCGCGTGCGCTCGCCGCGTCCGGATAGACGCCGCGGATAATTGAATACCAGGGATACCCCTCGCGCCGGGTCTCGAACCAGGCCAGGCCGTCCAGCGGGTGCGTCCGGGCGAAGCGCCGCAGGGCCGCCACGTCCGCCACGCTGAACAGCTGCAGCGTGTAGGCGCCAGGGTCCTGTCGCGCGATCCAGTCCGCGCCGAGCAGCGCCTCCTGTCGCGAGGGTGCGGCCGACTCCTCCTTCGGGGCGGCCGAGGCGGTGGTGTCATTCGTCGCGATGGTCGCGGCCGCCTGCGCCGCCGGTTCTTTTCGGGGGGCGGAGGCGGCGGGTGCGGCGGCGCCGGCGCCGGGGATTTCGATATCGGGCCGGGCGGTCGCCATCGGCATGGGCGTGTCGACGGCAGGTGGGCCCCTCTGGAGGTCGAGCATCCGGTAGGCGATGTTGGCGACCGCCGCGGCCTCGGTCTTCGCGCCGGAGTCGGGATAGTTTTCCAGCGCCGCGCGGGCGTGCAGGCCGGCGTTCACGTAGTCGCTGCGATTGATATAGATCTTCGCGGTGGCGACCTCGTAGGTGGCCAGGCCGTTCTGCAGGTGGAGTATGCGCGCGCGGGCGTCCTCGGCGTATTTGCTCTGGGGATAGCGCGCGACCAGATCGCCGAAATACTCCAGCGCGAGGTCGGCGGTGGGCGGTCGCGGACGGATTTCCACGAGTTCCCGCGCCATCGCCTCCTGCGCCTGATTGAACATGGCGAGGCCGCGCAGGTAGTACACATAATCCAGATTGGGGTGCCCGGGATTCTCCCGGATGAGTCGCTCTGAGGCCATCAGTACTGAGGCGACCTCGTTCTGCCTGAAATAGGCGTAGATCAGCTCCACCTGTCCCTGCAGCGTGTTCGGGTCGCCGGGATACAGCGATTCAAGTTTGAGGAACTGCCGCGCCGCGCCCGGATAATCTTCCTGTTGCATGGCCGCGTGGCCGGACTGGTAGAGCGCGGCTGCGTTCGTGTGCGCCTCGGGGCGTGTCTTCGCCGTACCGCTGCAGCCGGCCGCGCCCAGCGCGAACGCCGCGAGCAGGGCGACGATGGCCGGTATGGGGAACGGTGGCCGCCGGGTGAAGCGGCGCAGGGTCTGGTAAGCGTCGCCCGGCATGATCAAGTAGAATGGTCGCCAATCATCGGCGTCATTATGGTCCGATATCCTTCTGAAAGAAATAGAGTCTATGGGGAATGGCATGCCCACGGCATCGGATCAGGTCGATTCGCTGGTCTATGAGCGGCGGCTGACGGCGCAGATCCCGGACGCGCTGGCCGGGCTGCGCATGGACCGTGCGCTGGCCGAGCTGTTTCCCGATTATTCGCGCGCACGCCTGCAGCACTGGATGGAGGAGGGGCGGGTCAGCGTCGACGGACGGCACCCGCGCCCGCGCGACAAGGCGCGCGGGGGGGAGCAGGTCGAGCTGCTCGCGCGCGTGGAACGCGATACGGCCTGGCAGGCCGAGGAGCGCGCGCTCGACATTGTCTACGAGGATGCGGACCTTCTGGTGATCAACAAGCCGCCGGGACTGGTGGTGCACCCCGCGGTCGGCAACCGCGCGGGGACGCTGCTCAATGCCCTGTTGCACCATGCGCCGGAACTCGCACTGTTGCCGCGCGCGGGCATCGTTCATCGCCTCGACAAGGACACCAGCGGCTTGCTTGTGGTGGCGCGCACACTGGAATCACACAAGCGGCTGGTCTCCGCGCTGCAGGCGCGCGCGGTGGAGCGCGAGTACGAGGCCGTGGTGTGCGGCGTGGTGACCGCTGGCGGACGCATTGACGCGCCGATCGGCCGCCACCCCACGCAGCGCACCCGCATGGCCGTACGTGAGCACGGCCGGGCCGCGGTGAGTCATTACCGGGTGATGGAACGCTTCCGCGCCCATACCCATGTGCGGGTCAATCTGGAGTCCGGGCGCACGCACCAGATCCGTGTTCACATGGCGCATATCCGTTACCCGCTGGTCGGCGATCCGGTCTACGGCGGACGCCTGCGCCTGCCGCCCGGTTGCGCTACAGGGCTCACCGAGGCCTTGCGCGGTTTTCGGCGCCAGGCGCTGCACGCGCGCAGGCTGGCGCTGGCACATCCGGCGAGCGGGGCGGAAATGCAGTGGTCGGCCCCGCTGCCAGCGGACATGGAAGGCTTGCTCGCGGCCCTGCGCGAGGATATGTTGCAGTAGCGTGACACTGTCATATTCGTGCAATATGGCCGGGCTACCCTGCACGAATCGAAAAAGATCGGATGAATCCGGAATGATGCCCAAGTTGCTGCTGGTGGAAGACGAGGCGCCGGTGCGGGAGATGCTGAAGTTCGCACTGGCGGACGAGGACTTCGAGATAATCGAGGCTGCCGATGCCGGCGAGGGCTTCACCCTCATCCGCGGGCAGCGGCCTGATCTGATCCTGCTCGACTGGATGCTGCCGGGCATGAGCGGGGTGGAGTTCGCGCGCCGCCTGAAGAAGGATGTCTCGAACCGGGATATCCCGATCATCATGCTGACGGCGCGGGCGGAGGAGGACGACAAGGTAAAGGGATTGCAGGAGGCGGACGACTACATCACCAAGCCGTTTTCCACCCGCGAGCTCAAGGCCCGTATCCAGGCCGTGCTGCGGCGCACCGCCCCGGGTGGGCAGCAGGAACTGATCCAGGTCGGTGCGCTGTGCCTGGATTCCATCGGACACAAGGTGACCGTTCAGGGCGAGGAGCTCGATATCGGGCCGACGGAATTCCGACTGCTCCATTTCTTCATGACCCATCCGGAGCGGGTATACACCCGCGAGCAACTTCTGAATAATGTCTGGGGACAGAACGTTTATGTCGAGGAGCGTACCGTCGATGTCCACATCCGCCGCCTGCGCAAGGCGCTGGCGACCGCTGGATATGATCGCCATGTGCAGACGGTACGTACGGTAGGGTATCGCTTTTCCACACAGGTATAGGCTTGACCGGCTACTGGCTGAGGGAATTCGGGCGTCTGTCGCTGATCCTGGTGACCAGCCTGCTGGTGGGGGCCTCGCTCGGGCGCCATGGCGAGTTTCTCGTGGTTGGCCTGCTGATCTTCCTGGGTTGGCACCTCCTCAAACTGCATCACTTCGCGCGCTGGCTGATCCATGGCTACGAACCCGAGGCCGGTTTTTCCGAAAATATCTGGAGCGAGCTTTACTACCAGGTCTACAAGCTGCGCGACCGTGGGCGGAAGCGCGAGCGCAAGCTCAGGAACCTGGTCGAACGCTATCGCCAGTCCGCGGCGGCCTTTCCGGACGCGGCCCTGGTGCTGCGGCGCGATAACTCCATCGAATGGATGAACGAGGCAGCCGCCACGCTGCTGGGGTTGAATCTTGTGCGCGATATCGGCCAGCGCGTCGACAACATGGTGCGCCAGCCGGACTTCGTGCAGTATCTGCAGTCCGGGGAATATGTCGAGCCGCTAACGCTGATGTCGCCGATCGACAACGCGGCTACCATGCAGATCTATATTGTCCCGTACGGCGACAACCAGCGCCTGATGATCGCGCGCGATATCACCAAGCTGCACCGGCTCGAGGTTATGCGGCGCGATTTCATCGCCAACGTCTCGCATGAGCTCAGCACGCCGCTGACGGTGATCAGCGGTTACCTCGAAAGCCTGGTCGGCAAGTCGCGCAAGCCCGAGCAGCTTGATCAGGCGCTCAGACAGATGCAGCAGCAGACCGAGCGCATGCGCAATCTGGTCAACGACCTGCTGCAGATCTCACGTCTCGAGATGAATGAAATCCAGGATGATGAAGCGGACGTCAATGTGCCCGCCATGCTGCATGGGCTGCTGGCTGATGCCAGGATGCTTGGTGGCGAACGCCGCCATGAAATCGTGCTGGAGGTAGAGGAGCCTGTCTGGCTGCACGGTGTCAACCAGTATCTCTACAGTGCCTTCGCCAATCTGGTGCGCAATGCCGTGCAATATACGCCCGGCGGCGGACGCATTGTTATCCGCTGGTATGCCGACCCGGTCGGGGCGTATTTCTCGGTAGAGGACACTGGCATAGGCATCCCGCCGCATCTGATTCCGCGGCTCACCGAGCGGTTCTACCGCGTCGACGCCGGGCGTTCCCGTTCGGTGGGTGGCACCGGACTCGGGCTGTCCATTGTAAAGCATGTCCTGCGCAATCATCAGGCGGTGCTGGAGGTCAAGAGCGCCCCCGGACAGGGCAGCACCTTCCTGTGCCGTTTCCCGCCTTCCCGGGTGGTACGCAAGCCGGGAGAAGCGGAGATGCGCCTGGTGAAATAGGCGGTGGGCCGAAGGGTCATCGAATATTCCCTGCCACGGTCATCCTGTCGTCACAATGACTCACTACAGTAACGCGCTGCGGTGGGGGAGTGGGTTAGTTGGACCGCTAAGCCCCGCCGCGTCCCCCTCTCGACCCCTGTCCTCTTGGGGTCCAGGGCCGCGCCTGCGGCCTTTTTTTTTGAGAGGACGGTCTATCGTGGCTCCGATGTAAAGAATCTGTAATGTTACAGTTCTATGATGGCGTCCGCTTGCCCGCGACGCGCCCATCCCGGCGCAGGCGGCCGTATGCCGGGCGCGAAAGGGCGCTATACTAAAGTCATTTCCCATTGCTGCGGACGGGGCATTCGCGCGTCCGCCGGAGGTATATCAACATGGAAAGCATGTTCGGACACCATATCTCGGCCCAGTACAACGAGGAACTCGAGGACCTGCGCAATCGCGTGCTCAACATGGGCGGTCTGGTGGAACAGCAAATCGCCGATGCGGTTACCGCCCTTGTCGAGGGTGACGGTGAGCGTTGCGAACAGGTTATCAACCGCGACGTCAACGTCAACTCAATGGAGGTCGAGATCGACGAGGAATGCACGCGCATTCTGGCGCGTCGTCAGCCTGCCGCCGGAGATCTGCGCCTGATCGTCGCGATCATCAAGACCATCACCGATCTGGAACGAATCGGTGACCAGGCGGAGAAGGTTGCCCGCATCGGTCTGCATCTGATGGAAATGGAGCGGCCCAAGAACCGCTACATGGAGATCTATAATCTGGGCGAGCATGTCCGCCATATGATGCACCATACCCTCGATGTCTTCGCCCGCCTCGATCCCGAAGCCGCGCTGCAAGTGACGCGCGAGGACAAGAACATCGATAACGAATACGAGGGGGTCATGCGCCAGATGGTCACCTACATCATGGAGGACCCCCGCACCATCCGCCGTTCGCTCGACATCATGTGGTCGCTGCGCGCGCTGGAGCGCATCGGCGATCACTCGAAGAATATCTGCGAATACGTGATCTATCTGGTGAATGGAAAGGACGTGCGCCACCTGAGCCTGGAGCAGATGGAAAACGCCGTGCGATCCCGCTCAGGCAGGAAGGGCCAATAGTTCCGTCAGGTAGAGTCCGAGCGCCCCGGCCGCGAGGGTGAGGCCGAACACCGGCAATACCCTCCGTGCCATGTCCCGTCCCGCGATCGCGGCCGCCAGCGCCCCCTTGGCCGCTGTATTGACCAGCGCCGCGATTACGATGCCGCGCACGGCGGGAGCGCCAGCGATGGTTTCCTGCGCCATCTGCGCCAGCGACAGCGTGATGGCGTCGACGTCGGTGATGCCGGAGATGGCGGCGGCGACGTAGAGTCCTTCGTGGCCGAGCCATGCGTGCATCCCGTTCGCGAGCAGCATCACCAGCGCAAGCAGGACGCCGAACTTCAGCGCCGGCAGCAGCTTCATCGGATTGCCCAGTTCCAGCTTTGATTCCGGCGGGTCTTTGTCCCGCTGCCTGCCCAGCCACCAGGCGCCGAGGCTGGCGGCGCAGGCCATCAGCCCGAGCGGCGCGGCCAGCATCGGCAGCAGCGCGGCATTGATTACGGCGACCGTGGCCAGCATGCGCGGGAGCATGACCGCCGAGGCCAGCACGATTCCGGCAGCGAGGACGCCGTCAGTGTGGTGCTCGCGCGCGAGACGCGAGAAGGTCAGCGTCGTCAGGGTGGAGGAGACCAGGCCGCCAAGCAGGCCGGTCAGCAGCACACCGCGCCGTGTGCCGGCCCACTTGATCGCCACATAGCCGGCGAATGACAGCGCGGCGATGAGGATGACCATCCACCAGATTCGGTAGGGGTTGAGGGCCTGCCATGGCCCATAGCCCTTGTCCGGCAGCGCGGGCAGCACGACCACGGAGATCAGCAACAGTTTGATGACCGCCGTGAGATCCTGGAATTCCAGGCGGAGCAGCCAGCGGTGCAGCACCGGCTTGAGACTGAGCAGTGTCGTGGTGAGTACCGCGCCGGCGGCGGCGACCGCGACTTGGCCTAGCACTGCGAGGGCGCCGAGCGTGAAGGTCACCAGCGCGGCGACCACGGTGGTGATGCCGAGGTCGCGGTTGCGGCGCACGTCCTCCCGGTGCGCGAGGATCATCAGCACGGCCAGCACCGCGAAAGCGAGGCCGAGCACCAGCGCGCCGAGCTGCTCCGCCAGCACCGCCCACAGGCCGCCGAGGAAACCGATCAGCCCGAAGGTGCGCAGGCCGGCGATGCGCGAGCCTTCCGGCGCGGCGCGCTCCTGCCAGCCGCGCTCGAGACCGATCAGCAGGCCGATGGAGAGCGAGACGGCGAGCTTAAGGAAGAGGTCCATCGATCCGGGGGCGTTCCTGTGCGGGAGGGGTGGGGATATCTAATCATCCCGGCCGTTCCGTGGCAATGCGCGGCGCGCCAGGGTTCACCAGTGCAGCGCGCGGTAGCGGGAGAACTTCTTGTATTGATGCTGCTGGAGGCGCGCGAGGATGTCGTCCAGCGCGTGCACCGACTGCAGTACGTAGAGTCCCTTGTTGAGCATGACGCATTCCGCGCGCGCGGACATGGCGGCGTCGGTGAACTCGGCGCGGTTCATCGCGCCCTTCTGCGTCAGCGTCTCGAGCACCTGCGTTGCCCAGATGGCGGGGGTGTGCGCGGCCTCGCACAGCCACAGGATCTCCTCCTGGATCTCTGACATGCGCTCGCCGCCAAGCTCGACCGCGAGGTCGCCGCGCGCGATCATGACGCCGAACGGACAGCGCCCGATGGCGCCGAGGATCAGCTCGGGCAGGTTCATCACCGCGCGCCGCGTCTCGATCTTGGCGATGATGCCGAGCTGCAGCGCCCCGCGCCGGGTCAGCTCCCCGATCAGCTCCTCCATGTCGTCCAGGGTCTCCACGAAGGAGAATCCCACCATGTCCGCGATGCGGCACACGCTGTCGAGACAGGCGCGATCCTCCGCCGTGAGTCCCGACAGCCCGAGGTCCGCGCCCGGGAAATTGATGCCCTTGTCCGCGCGCAGGCGTGCGCCCGTCGGCCTGGCATGGGTGATGCGGACGAGGGCGCCGCCGGCGTCGACCGCTTCGACCACGCCGCCGATCTTGCCGTCGTCGAACCATACCGGCTGGCCCGGAGCGAGGCGCGTCAGCACATGGGGATGGCTGCAGCCGATGACGGCCGGTTCCGGGCCGCGCGCGCCGGACGCGGCCGGGCGGCCCGGCGCGGATGCGGTGGACAGCAGCAGGCGGTCATCCCTGCGCAGACGGATCTCGACGTCCTCGGACGGGTGGCGGGTGAAGCGGTGGGGTTCGCCGATGTGGCGATAGTCGAGCCCGTCGCCCGTGCGCTCCAGCTGCAGCACGGTCTCGTCGGACAGATAGGCATTGTCCCAGCATTCGCCGCGCCAGCACCCCGCTTCGTCCCGCGCCAGCACGTTGATGGCCCGCGGCTTGCCACGGGTGTCGCGGAAGCTCAGCCGGTCGCCGTCCCGCAGGGCATCGCACAAATCCGTGGCGATGCTGAATCGATAGTGGCCGGCGGCGTCCGCGGGGATGCCGGAGCCGTCCGCGCACAGCAGCACCGCGGCGGGGGCGAGGGTACGGCCGTAGCGGTCGCGCCGGGTGCGCAGATGGACCACCGCGGGGATCTGTTCCACGGGGTCCGTGCGTAGCTTCGTGCCGGTGAGATCCATCAGGATGCGGCACTCGATCCCGGTCTCGGCCTGCGCGCGCCTGACGTTGCGCGCGAGCCTCTCCCAGACCTCCGGGCCGTCGTGGGCGCAGTTGATGCGCGCGCAGTTCATGCCGCCGGCGAGCAGCTCCCGGATCAGCGCATAATCCTCCGCCCCCTCCGCCGGCAGGGTGACCATGATGCGGGTGTAGCGCCGGGCCGCGCCGGCGCCGAAGATGCGCCGGGTATGTTCCGCCAGCAGGGCCTGGCCCGCCTGCGGACCGGGCGGGATGTCCGCCACGGTGTCCGCAGGCACGGCGCCGCCGAGCAGGCCGATGACCTGGTTGAGGGTCGGCAGCACGTGCGCCTCGCAGCGACCGAGCGAGGAGATCCCGATCTCCGCCAGCGCGTCCTGCAGCGGACGCAGGTCGAAGCGGCGCAGGGCGAGGTAGTGGGCGAGGTTGCGCGCGCTGGCGCTGTACGCACCGCCGGGGTAGCAGGCGCGGAACGGTTCAAGGCGCTGCGCGGCCTGCGCGATCACTTCCGCGTGCAATTCGATCAGCTGCCGGCGCAGCGACTCGCGCGATGTCTCTGCGGACGGTGAAGAGGCCGGCGCGGCGGGTGGGGCGGAATCCTGGCTCATTGGTTTCCAAGACAAAGACTTATCAAACTGGTCGATGCTAACACGCCTCTGTCGCACTTGTGTTACAGCGCCGCAGCGGGCGTTTTCCTTGCAAGAAACGCCTGTTTCTTGCACACTTGGCGGCGGAGAACACTTCCGACGACCCCGTCGCTGACTCGCAAACGGATTTCCACCTGAGACAAGACCGCCGCCCGGGATTGGCAGGCAGCGGTGTAGCGGTAATTTCATCCTCGTTCCAGCCGTATCGGGACTAGGTTACCGCATGGTCCGTGCGCAGAGTCGTCACTGTGGAAGAGTTGATGCAACGGGGCTGCCGTTTTCTGGCCGGAACGTTTATGTCTTTAAATAGCTATCAGTACATCATGCCGCGCGGCATAAACGCCGAGGGTCTGGCGGAAATCTTGCGCGGCCACGGCCTGCGACTCGAGCTGCAACCCTCCATCGTAACCGAGCGGGAATTCTACGACACATTCGATTGGCGTCTGTACGCCGGCGGATTCGTGTTCTTCATCGATCGTTCCCAGGAAGGCGCGCGACTGCATCTGCGCGCACTCGCCGATAGTCTCAACGTCGTAAGTATCGCCGCGCAAGAAGTCCCGGGTTTCGCCCATGAACTGCCCGCAGGCCCCCTGCGCAACCGCCTGTTACCTCTGGTGGAGTCACGACGTCTGCTCGATATCGCGTCGCTCAAGTGTGCCAGTCGCTGTTTCAATGTGCTGGACGAGGAAAGCAAGACGGTGGCGCGCGTGTTCATCGAGCGGCACAGCGTGGTGACCGGCGAGGGCGCTCGCCGGCTTGGCCTCGGCGAGCGTCTGGTGGTGGCGCCGGTGCGAGGATATCCCGAAGCCTTGCAGCAGTTGCGCGCCCTGTTCGAGCATCAGTTGGGGCTGGTCCGCCTGAACGGAACCGCTCTGGAGGAGGCCCTGGGTGCGCTCGGTCGTCACCCGCTCGATTATTCCTCGAAGCTGCGCATACCGCTCCACACGAATATCCCCGCGGGGGAGGCTGCGCGCCGCATCCTTGCTGTCCTGCTCGACACCATCGAATCCAACGAGGACGGCGTGCGCCAGGATCTCGATCTCGAATTCCTGCATGACCTGCGTGTCGCGGTGCGCCGTGCGCGTTCCCTGCTGGGACAGATGAAGGGAGGATTGCCGCGTCCTTGTGTGCACTATCGCCAGGAATTCGCCTGGATCGGACGCTCGACCGGGGCGGTGCGCGATCTCGATGTACAGATGCTCGAGTTTCCTGCCCATGCCGCCGCGCTGGGTCCGGGCGGCATGAGCGATCTCGAACCATTACGCGAGGTGATGCGAGCCCAGCGCAGCCGGGAACGCTGCGGCCTGCTCGAGACTCTGGCCTCGCCGCGTTACCGCCGGCTCAAGAAGGACTGGCGCGCCCTGCTGGAATCGGAGGACGCCACGGTGTGGGCCGCGACAGAGGAGGCGCGCCAGCCCGCGCTCGCGCTGGCTTCCGCCATGATCAGACATCGTTACCACAAGGTCTTCAAGGTGGGCTCAGGGCTGACGCCTGAGTCTTCCGACACCGATATGCATCGCTTGCGCACGCAGTGCAAGAAGTTGCGCTACCTGCTGGAATTCTTCGCGGCCCTGTTTCCGCGTGACGACATCAAGCATCTGGTCAAGCCGCTGAAGGGGTTACAGGATAACCTGGGGGGATTTCAGGATCTCGGCGTGTTGCTGGAGGCGCTGCCTGCTTATGCAGAGAAGCTGAATGGCGGCGAGCGTGCCAGTCGCGCCCGCAACGCACTCGGCCCATTGATGGAGCATCTGCTCCAGCGCAAGGAAGAGGTGCGCGCTGAATTCGCGACGGTATGGGCGAAGTTCGTCCATCAGCAGCACCAGAATCGCTTCAACAAGTTATTCGGTTCGGACTGACTTAGGAGATTCAATGAAGGTAATCGCCTGTTACAGCATCAAGGGCGGAGTGGGTAAGACGGCCTCCACGGTGAATCTGTCGTATCTGTCGGCGCGGGAAGGCTTCCGCACCCTGATTTGGGACCTCGATCCGCAGGGGGCATCGAGTTTCTATTACCGCATACGTCCCACGGTAGGCCTGGGAGCGGCGGGTTTGGTTCGCGATGAGCTCACGCTCGACAAGGTCATCAAGGGCACCGACTACGATAACCTCGATCTGGTGCCGTCGGACTTTTCCTATCGTAATATGGATCTGTTCCTGGATGGCGAGAAGAAGCCGAAACAGCGCGTGGAGAAGCTGCTGAAGCCGCTGGAGGAGGTTTATGACTATGTCTTCCTCGATTGCCCGCCGGGCATCTCGCTGCTGTCGGAGAATGTCTTTATGGCGGCTGATGTGCTGCTGGTGCCGCTGATTCCAACTACGCTATCGCTGCGCACGCTGGACCAGCTGGTCCAGTTCTGTCAGCAGGAGGGGTTGAACGATTTCAGTGTGCTTCCGTTTTTCACCATGGTCGACGCGCGCAAGGTGCTGCATCGCCGCATCGTCGAAGAACTTCCGAAGCGTATGCCGAGCGTGCTCACCAACCACATTCCGTACAGCAGCGAGATCGAACAAATGGGGCTGCGTCGGGCGCCTGTGAACATCTTCGCCGGACACACCCGGCCGGCTCACTGCTATGAAGACCTGTGGTGGGAGATCAAGGTTCGGCTCGAATGGCTGTAGGGCCCATTTGGGGGGGATTTATTTTTTGTCCGCGCTCGCTTATTAGTGGGGACGGATTTATTTTTGCAAACTAATTCGTATCTACTAAGCCGATCTTCTTAAAATAAATCTGTCCCCAATTAGTGGGAGGGTGGTGGCATGACGACGCGGACCCTGCTTATCTTGCGTCACGCCAAATCGGATAGTGACGGAGATGTCGTCGATGATTTCGCGCGTCCACTCTCGGCGCGCGGGCGGCGTGATGCGCCGCGCATGGGTCAGTGGCTGCGTACCCACGGATTGAGGCCCGACCTTGTGTTGAGTTCGCCCGCGCTGCGCGCGCGGCAGACGACGGAGGCGGTACTGGAAGCGCTCGATCTGCCGGGCGACCGTCTCCGTTTTGATGACCGGCTGTATCTTGCCGAGGTCGATACCCTGCTCGCGGTGATCGCCGAATGTCCGGTCCGTACCGGCGTGCTGCTGCTGGTGGGGCACAATCCGGGTCTGGAGGAACTGCTGGAGCAGCTCAGCGCCGAGGCGCCGCCGCGTAATACCGCAGGCAAGTTGCTCACCGCGGGCGCCCTGGCGCGCCTGTCGATGCGCCAGGCATGGAAGCACCCGGCGCCGCACGGCGCCGCTCTGATTGACCTGATCCGTCCGCGCGAGCTGGACGATTGAATGCGAGAGCGGGGACGGATTTGCTATGTGCAAAGTAGCCCGAATTTACCAACCCGGATGACTTGAAAATAAATCCGTCCCCATTTTTCTCATATCCTCCATTTTGTCTCGTTCGGTTTCCTGATTACTTTAAATGCATGCCCCTGTGCCATGCGGTAATGCGCGCCAGATCATGGGCGCATGATGTTTCCGTTTTTTCTGCACGATTCTCCCACAATTAAATGATTTGATGTCCTGGTTGATGCGAGGTCCGGCGCTGTTGTGCGGACTTCGCAAGGGAACCCCTGGCGCATGGTCATCGTCTGCCAGATATCCGTGACATCCTCTCAGGTGGGTCGAGCTTTGGTGATGCGAAATATTCTTGTCCTGTTTGTCCCGGGCATCCCTCGCATGTCCCTTCGGAGTTGGTTGGCTGGGCGCGTTATGGAGGGCGCTCCGGCCGCGGCATGTGCCCGCGCCCCTTGGGGTTCTCAATGAATCCGTACAGGCAGTTGCCCGCGCACGCCTTCTGGAAGACGGCCATCGCCCAAAGAAGTATGTTCGATATCGACCAGCTCTGGGCGCCAAAATTCAGCCTGTCCCGGGATGACAAGGTCGTTACCTTCGGATCATGTTTCGCTCAGCATATAGGGAACGCGCTCATCAATCGGGGCTTCAACTGGTATGCCGCCGAGGCGCCTCCGCCGGGTCTGTCAGCGGAGGAAGCAAAACAATGGAATTACAATATATTCTCGGCGCGGACGGGGAATATCTATACGACGTCGTTGCTGAGGCAGTGGACGGAGTGGGCTCTGGACAGGCGGGAGATGCCATCGGAGGTGTGGGCGGTTGACGGCCGTTTTTTTGATCCGTTCCGTCCCGCGATCGAGCGGGGCGGGTTCTCTGACATCGACGGACTCAGACGGTCGCAGCGCGCAACCCTGGGCTCATTTCGCAACTGCATCGAGCGGGCGGATTATTTTGTCTTCACGCTTGGTCTGACAGAAAGCTGGTTTAACAGGGACGAGCTATACGAATATCCTGCATGCCCGGGCACCGTCGCGGGAACATTTGATACGCTGAGGCACCAGTTTATCAACCAGAATTTCGAAACGGTCAGGGGGAACCTGGTCGCGGCGTTTGATTTGATGAAGGAAGTCAACGCGGGTTTGAGAGTAATTCTGACCGTCTCGCCGGTGCCGTTGACGGCGACAAATTCGGGCAGACATGTCCTCGTGGCGACGATGGCCTCGAAATCCATATTATGCGCCGTGGCCGATGAGGTGGCGGCTCACAGCCCGTACGTAGATTATTTTCCGTCCTACGAGATCATTAGCAGCCCGGTATTCAGGGGAATATATTTCGAACCAAACCAGCGTAATGTTAGTCCCCACGGCGTCGATTTCGTGATGGATCATTTTTTTTCAGCTATGGCGTGTTCGACCGGGGGCATGCGCGGGAAAGATGCGCCCCTGTCGCGCGACAGATTTGATCCTGACTGCGAGGAGGCGTTGCTTGAGTCCTTTAATGGCGCCAAACCCGGTCCATTGTTGCAGGAAAGGCAACTGGTCGTCCTGGGGAACAGCCATCTGGCGGGCGTCAAGGATGCGCTTTCGGCGAGGCAGCCACCGGTCGTCGGGATTGCCTATGTGCCGAGCTCCTGGTTGAAAATCTCGATCCAGGATTTGATCCGGGTCAATAAGCTGACGGAGTTTTCCTTCAGTGAGGATTATGCCTATGCGATTGACGGCGTTCGCATACAGCGTCCCGAGACACTGGTGCTCGTTGGCTTTGGTCTGGCGGGTGACGGGATCATTCGTGCGCATGGCGTTCTGAAGGCGGGATTTGTCGGCTGCGCTGGCGTGGATATAAGTCCGGCTATCCCGCTCATCAAAGAAATCGACATGAACGTGGTGGATTTCTACAAAAAATCTGTCCGGATCATGCTGGGCTTCGCGAAGTTGATCGAGGAAGAAACGCCTTACAAGAAGGTTATCTGGATCGCTTCGCCCGACATGGCGGTGCATTCGGCGGCGTTCAGATTTGGCCGCGAGTTTGTTGACAGCGGCGCCTATAAATTGCACAAACGCGCATATATGGAGGCGTTCACGGAGGAAAATACCTCGCTTCATCGGACACGGTTCATTTTTCATGCGGACGAAAAATGTTGCGACAGGACAGGATTCAGTTTGAATGTCTATGGTGCGTCAAGCAATGACTGGGATATACATTGCAATAAGGAATACTACGCGGATACCGCCGAGAGGCTGATTGAATTGATATAACCAGTCAGCCGGGTTCCCGCTCATCGAGTCGGGACGGGGCATATTTGTTTTCACAAAACAGCCCGGATCAGCCAGCCCTGATTCCTGAAAATAAATACGCCCCCATACATCCTGACTAGGAGGTTCGCGACGTGTCCTGTCGTGGTTCCGGCTGCGCCGTCATCTCCTGTTCCAGTTGCCGCGCGACGTCGCCGGGTGAGCCGGTGCGGCGCGCCAGCAGCTGGTAAGCGGCCGGGACGACGAAGAGGGTGAAGAAGGTCGCCGCGATCACTCCGCACAGGATGACCGTGCCGATCACGACGCGGGTCTCGGTGCCCGCGCCAGAAGAGATCAGCAGGGGTATGGTGCCGGCGGCGGTCGTCAGGTTGGTCATGATGATAGGGCGCAAGCGTATCTCGGCCGCCTCCATCAGTGCATCGTGGAACGGTTTCCCGGCGTCGCGCAGCTGGTTGGCGAATTCCACGATCAGGATGCCGTTCTTGGCCGCCAGTCCGACCAGCATCAGCAGGCCGATCTGGCTGAAAATGTTGAGCGACATCCCGAACGCATACAGACCGAACAGGGCCCCGATCATCGCGAGCGGCACGGTGAGGATGACGATGAGCGGGTGAATCCAGCTCTCGAACAGGGCCGCGAGCGCCAGGAAGACGACCGCGAGGCCGAGCAGGAAGATGAAGGTGATCGAGCCGCTGCTGAGCCTGAAGTCGCGTGACTGGCCCTTGTAGTCGATGATGACGCTCGGTGGCAGGTTCTCGCGCGCCAGATTATCCAGGTAGTCCAGCGCGTCGCCCATGGCGAGCCCGTCGGCCAGGTTGGCCTCGAGGGTGATGGCGCGCACGCGGTTGAAGCGGTTGAGCGAGATCGAATCGGCGAAGTTCTCCAGGGTCACGATATTTGACAGCGGGATGAGTTCGCCGCTGCGTTCAGAGCGGATATAGATATTCTCCAGGCTCGCGGGCGAGCGCTGCGCATCGCGTTCGCCCTGCAGAATCACATCGTATTCCTCGCCATTGTCGAGATAGGTGGTGACGCGGCGCGAGCCCAGCATGGTCTCCAGCGTGCGGCCGAGCGCGCTGACGGTGACGCCGAGATCGGCGGCGCGGTTATAGTCGATGCTCACGCCGAGCTGGGGCTTGGTTTCCTTGTAATCCCAGTCGATGCCCTGCAGCCCGGGATTGTTCCCGTTGATCTTCTCGAGCAGGATATCGCGCCACTGCGCCAGTTCCTCGTAGGTCCCGCCGCCGATGACGAACTGCACAGGCTTGCGGGTGCGGCCGCCGAAGCCCTGCCGCATCACGGGAAACGCCTGTACACCGCTCAGCCCGCCGAGACGGGCGCGCACATCGTCCATGACGTCCCAGGCCGAGCGCCGCTTGCCCCATTCGTTCAGTACGGCGATCGCGATGCCGCGGTTGAAAATCTCGACATTGCCAAAAGCGGTCGGCGCGCGCACCAGCAGGCGGGTGATCTCACCGTTCTCGACCAGGGGCATCAGGCGCCGCTCCACTTCATCCATATAGCGGGCGATGTATTCGTAGGAGGCGCCTTCCGGTGCGGTGACCATGACGAAGAAGGCGCCGCGGTCTTCCTTCGGCGTGTATTCACCCGGGATCTCACGCAGCAGCCAGACGGCGGCCGCGAAGATGAGGATGAAGGCCAGGCCGACGACCCAGGCGTGCCGCAGTGTGCCTCGCAGGGCAATGTGATAACCGCGTCGCACCGCGCCGAAGGCGCGGTCGATCCCCTCGCTCAGCCTGGAATGTCCGGTCCCGTTCAGCACCTTGGAGGCCAGCATCGGCGACAGCGACAGGGCGACGAAGGCTGAAAAGGCGACCGCGGCCGCCATGGTCAGGGCGAATTCGGAGAACAGGCGCCCCAGGTCCCCCTCCAGGAAGACAATCGGCACGAACACCGCTATCAGCACGATGGTCGTCGCGATGACGGCGAAGCCGACCTGGCGCGTGCCGCGGAAGGCGGCCACCAGGCGTGACTCGCCGTACTGTTCCATGCGGCGGTGGATGTTTTCGATCACCACGATCGCGTCATCGACCACCAGGCCAATCGCCAGCACCAGCGCCAGCAGGGTCAGGATGTTGATGGAAAAACCGAGGAGATGGAGTACCGTGGAGGTGGCGATCAGCGACACTGGCACCGTTACCGCGGGGACCAGTGTGGCGCGCGCGCTGCCCAGGAACAGGTAGATCACGCCGATCACGAGTGCGATGGCGATGATCAGCGTCTTGTAGACCTCGTGAATGGCGCCTTCGACGAACACGGAGGAATCGTAGCTCTGCCGGATCTCCATGCCCTCCGGCAGGGTCGGGTTGATGCGCGCCGCCTCCTCCTTGGCCAGGCGCGCCACCTCCAGGGTGTTGGCGGTGGACTGCTTGATGATGCCGATGCCGACCATCGGGACGCCGTTGCCGCGGAAGAACAGGCGGTCCTCCTCGGTGCCGCGCTCCACGCGGGCCACGTCGCCGAGCCGGACCAGATAGCCGTCGGCGCCGCGCGCCAGCACCAGTCGCGCGAAGTCCTCCGCGCTGGAGAACTGCCGCTGCACGCGCACAGTGAACTGTCGGTTGCCGGAGTCGATGCTGCCGGCCGGCAGCTCGACGTTCTCGGCGCGCAGCGCGTCCTCAACCTCGGTCACCGTCAGGTTGCGCGCCGCCAGCGCCTGGCGGTTGATCCAGATGCGCATGGCGTAGATCTGTTCGCCGCCGATGCGCACCCGCGCCACGCCGCTCAGCACCGAAAAGCGGTCGGTCAGGTAGCGGTTGGCGTAGTCGGTAAGCTCCGGGACGCTCATGCGGTCGCTCGCAAGGTTGAGCCACATGATGACGTCTTCGTTGCTGTCGACCTTCTGGATCTCGGGCGGGTCCGCCTCGTCCGGCAGATCGTCAATGATGCCGGCGATGCGGTCGCGCACGTCGTTGGCCGCCGCGTCGATGTCGCGGTCCACCTCGAATTCTATGGTGACACGGGCGCGGCCATCCTCGCTGCTGGACTCGATGAAGCGGATGCCCTCGACGCCAGCGATGCGGTCCTCGACCAGCTTTGTGATGCGGGTTTCGACCACGTTGGCGGAGGCGCCGCGGTATGACACCTCGACCGAGACCACCGGCGAGTCGATGTCGGGATATTCGCGCAATGGCAGGCGTTCAAACGACACCAGGCCGAAGGCGATCAGCAACAGGGACAGGACGGTGGCGAAGACCGGCCGCCTGATCGATACGTCCGACAGCATCATTACGGCATCTTCTCCAGCAGTTTCGACAATGGCACCGTGCCGTCATCGACGGCCACGATGTCGACCTGCTCGCCTGGCTTGACGCGCGTCGTGCCGTGGGTGACGACCTTGTCTCCCGCGGTCAGACCTTCCAGGATTTCCGCCTGGCCAGGACGGCGTGCGCCGAGGCGGACCTCGCGCCGCGCCAGGGTGTTCCCGTTCGCTCCGTCCACGAGCAATACGAATTGCCTGTCGCCGAGCGGCATCAGCGCCTCCTCGGGAATCACCAGGCCTTCCCGGATATTGCGCAGCAGATTCACCTGCATCAGCAGTCCGGGCCGGAGATTGCGATCGGGATTGGGCAGCACCGCGCGCACCAGCACCGTACGTGTCACCGGGTCGATGCGGCTGTCGATGGCGGTAACCTCGCCGCGGAACTCGTGCGCGCCATAGGCTGCGGTGAAGGCGAGGACCGGCAGCCCGGTCCGCAGGCTGTCGAGATAGAGGCTCGGCACGGGAAACTCCAGTTTCATCCGGCTGTCGTCGTCCAGCGTGGCGATCAGATCGCCGGGTTCCACCAGCGCGCCGAGGCTGACATTGCGCAATCCGATGACGCCGGCGAACGGCGCCTTGATGAGGCGGTCCTTGAGGCGCGATTCGATCGCGCCGAGGCGTGCCCGCGCGGTTTCCAGGTCGCGCCGGCGCTCGTCGAGCAGTGAGGCGGCGGCGGTGCCCTGCTGCTGCAGGGACTGCACGCGTTCGTACTGGCGCCGCGCCTCATCGACGGTGGCGCGCGCCTCCTCGAGCTGCGCGTGTTCCTCGTCGCGGGTCATTTCGACCAGCAGCGTGCCCGCGGCGACGCGGTCGCCGTCGTCGAAGTGGATGGCGCTCACGGTTTCGGTGATGGAGGAGGACAGTTGCACCGACTCGTTGGCCTTGAGCGTGCCGAGCGCCTCGATGCGATCGTCGAGGCGCTGGGCCCTGGCCTCGGCGACGATCACCGCGGTGGCCGCCGCCGCGTGGCCGGCCGCGAGGAGAAGCACGGGCAGTGCTGAGACAAGGGCGAGGATATGGCGGCGGTTACGGCGGTTACGGCGGATGCGGGACGCGGAGGGCACGACTATCTCCTTGTTGGGAGTGGTGAAATGACTGCGAGCGACGGTCTAACGTAACAAAAAATCACCGCGCGTGTCGATGATTTCCCGCGTCCGGCCAGTACGGAACCGGCGGAGCGACATCCATGGCCTGGGACATGATCGCCACTGTCGGCGCGGCGGCGTTTGCGGTAACGTATTGCCGTCTACGGCGCGCGGCGCCGTCGCAAAGCCCCACGGAGAAAGAAATCGTATGGACTATGGGATCCAGGACTGGCACTGGCTGGTCTTCGGCATGCTGCTGATGATCGCGGAGATCTTCGTCGCGACCTTTTTCATCTTCTGGTTCGGGCTGGGCGCGCTGGTGGTGGCCGCCGTGCTCTGGTTTGCCCCGGCGCTCGGATTCGGTACACAGTTGCTATTGTGGGCCGTGTTCTCCTCCATGTTCGCCCTGCTCTGGTTTCGCTATTTCAGGCCCTTGATGATCGACCGGACCAAGGCCGGCATCTCGCGCGAGGCAATCGTCGGTGAGACCGGTCAGGTCATTCGCATCCCGGCCGGGAAGACGCGCGGCGTGGTGCGCTTCGCGACCCCGTTGCTGGGTTCGGAGGAGTGGCCGTTTCTGTGCGAGCAGGCCGTGGAGGCCGGCGACCGCGTCGTGGTTATGGATATTTCGGGGAATACCCTCGTCGTCGAAAAGCGATGAGGGCAGTGGGTTTCAACCCGTCGACAAGGAGCGGATCGCCATGATTGTCGTAGCAGTGTTCGTCGTGCTGGTGATTATTACCATCGGGCTGGGTGTGCGCATCGTGCCGCAGGGCTTCAAGCATGTGGTGCAGCGTCTCGGAAAGTACCATGTCACGCTCGGTCCCGGACTTAATCTCATCGTGCCCTACATCGACAGCGTGGCCTATCGGGTCACGACCAAGGACATCGTTCTGGATATTCCCTCGCAGGAGGTGATCACCAGGGACAACGCCGTGATCATCGCCAACGCCGTCGCCTATATCAATATCATCGCGCCTGAGAAGGCGGTCTACGGAGTCGAGGATTACACGCTGGCGATCCGCACGCTGGTGCAGACCTCATTGCGCTCGATCGTCGGCGAGATGGATCTCGACGACGCGCTGTCCTCGCGCGACCAGATCAAGGCGCGGCTCAAGACCGCGATCTCGGACGATATCGCCGACTGGGGCATCACCCTGAAGACGGTGGAGATCCAGGACATCAACCCCTCGCAGACCATGCAGAAGGCGATGGAGGAGCAGGCGGCCGCCGAGCGCCAGCGGCGCGCCACCGTGACGCGCGCCGAGGGCGAGAAGACCGCCGCCATCCTAGAGGCCGAAGGCCGCCTCGAGGCCTCCCGGCGCGATGCCCAGGCCCAGGTCCTGCTGGCCGAGGCCAGCCAGATGGCGATCGACAAGGTCAGTCAGGCGATCCGCGACCGGGAGCTGCCGGCCGTCTATCTGCTGGGCGAGAAATACATCGAGGCAATGAGGCAGTTGTCCGGTTCCCAGAACTCCAAGATCGTCGTTCTGCCCGCGGACCTGCCGGCCGCCGTGCGGGGCATCATGAGCGCGCTGGGGAAGTAATTTTCGGTGGGCGTGCCCCATAAAAAACACAGGGCGCCCGAAGGCGCCCTGTCACACAGCTACGCAGAAAGGAATTACATCAGCTTTCCGCCGAATTTATGCACGATGCCCAGGCTGAAGGCGGACTGCGTGTAACCAGTGGTCGGATCATCGGGACGTCCGACGCCTTTCAGGCGGTAGCGCGCGTTGTCATCATTACTGACACTGGCGTACAGCGCATAGACCTCGGTGTTCTTCGCCAGCTTGTTCGACAGACCCAGGGCGAAGTGCGAGGCGCCTGACTCGTCGGTCGAATCCAGGTCATCGGCCTGGCCGACGGCCGCCATCAGCTTCATGGTGTCGCTCAGCTTGTGCGATCCGCTGATGTAGAAGGCGCTGCGGGCGTCGTCGTCCCCGTTGTCGATATCTTCGTAGATCACGCTGACCTTGGTGCCCTGACCGAAGTCCCAGCCGCCGGACATCTTCATGGCCTCGGGATCCTCGTCGCCGCCGGTCCCTGTCTTGTACTGCTCGATGGCGGCACTCAGGCTGAGCGGGCCCTGTCCATACAGGACGGCCGCGCTGAGCATGGTGTTGTCCGGCTCGGCCGCCTTGGGCAGGTCGTCTTCGGTTGCATCCACGCCCAGGGAATAGCCTACCTTGACCTTCGCCCCGTTCAAATCGGGGGAGGTGTACTGGATCTGGTTGGCAACACGCTCCTCGAAATCCACGGCGCCGTCGATCGAGCCGATTATGGCCTCGACGTCTGCGCGGGTGTCGCCGAACATATCCTCATACGCCTGCTTGTAGGGCGTATCGATCCGTCCCAGGTCGATGGTGCCGAAGCCCCCGGTCAGGCCAACGAAGGTATTGCGGTCATTGCGGTCGTCGGTGTCCCAGCCCCCGGTGTCCGCGAAGAACTCGAATTCCGCCTGGAAATGGGCGGACAGATCGTCATTGATCTGCTCGTCACCCTTGAAGCGGATGCGCGACGCGTTGCTGCTCAGAGCCAGCGTACTGTCGTCATTCGCGCTATCTTCATCGTCATTGCTCATGAAATCGATCGAGGCGTGAACCTTGCCGTCGATCGAGAATTCCGCTGCGGCGGTCGACATCCACAGGGGAAGCGCCAGCATCCCGGTCAGTGCGATTGCAATCTTTTTGCGTTTCATTTCAGTCTCCCTTTGTTATGCCTGAACTGTCTCGATGTTTCATTTTCTGGATTATGCGTGTATTACATCTGTGCTCGATTCGTGTTGCAAGTTTCCTGTCACATTTTTGCGACTGAGGTAATGGCGTGCTTGGCGTGGAATCTCAATCGCAAAAGAAATGGCCAGGACCAGTGTGGTGCATTCTCAGCACTGGAGGGATTATGTTCATCGTATGTTTCAGCTTTATGACATCACGATTGTCTCGTTGTATCCGGCCGGGTGAGGACGGTGTCATGCATGCGTAAAATAAAGCCATGTTATACTCCCGCCAGGCGTGGGAGATCAGGGCGCGGCTGTATTGCCCTCCTGTAATGATTCTGTAATATTCCGGTCTTATGCTCGACAAATCGTCAAAATCCCCCGGTTCGGGAGTCATGGATCTCAAGCAGCCCGATCTCTACATAAACCGCGAACTCAGCCACCTCGAATTCACCTGGCGCGTACTGCTGCAGTCGGAAGACGATAGCATCCCGTTGCTTGAGCGGTTGCGGTTCCTGTGCATCGCATCGACCATTCTCGACGAGTTTTTCGAGATTCGTGTCGCGGGCTTCAAGCAGAAGGTCGATGTCGGATCTTCCCAGAGCGGGCCGGACAATCTCTCCCCCGCGGACGTGCTGAAGACGATACACGCGCGCGCCAAGATGCTGGTGAAGCGCCAGTACCAGATTCTGAACGAGGTCGTGCTGCCCCGGCTCGCCGAGCACAATATCCGTGCCATCCGTCGTTCCGACTGGACCGAGAAGCAGGAGGCCTGGCTGCGCAAGTTCTTCCACGATGAACTGCTGCCTATCCTGAGTCCGCTCGGGCTCGATCCCGCGCATCCGTTCCCGCGCATGCTGAACAAGAGCCTGAACTTCATCGTCTCGCTCACCGGCAAGGATGCCTTCGGACGCAACAGCGGGCTTGCCGTGGTGCAGGTGCCGCGCGCGCTGCCGCGCATCATCCGCCTGCCGGAGGAGGAAACCGGCGCCGGGCCGTACGATTTCGTGTTTCTGTCCTCCATCATTCATGCCTACGCCGATGACCTGTTTCATGGCATGAGCGTCACCGGTTGTTACCAGTTCCGCGTCACCCGCAACAGTGATCTGTTCGTCGACGAAGAGGAGGTCGATGACTTGCTGCGCGCGGTGGAGGGGGAGCTGTTCTCGCGTCACTACGGTGATACCGTGCGGCTGGAAATCGCCGACAACTGCCCGGATGATCTGGTCGAATTTCTGCTCGAGCAGTTCGGGTTGACGCGCGATGATCTCTATCAGGTGGACGGCCCGGTCAATCTCCATCGCCTGATTGACATCGTCGATACGGTGGACCGGCCGGATCTGAAGTTCCCCTCGTTCACTCCCAGCCGTCCCGCGCAGCTTATCGCCGGCGTCGACATGTTCGAGTCCATCCGCAAGGGAGATATCCTGCTGCATCATCCCTTCGAGTCATTCGCGCCGGTAATCGAGTTCGTGCGCCAGGCTGCTTCCGATCCGAACGTGCTCAGCATCAAGCAGACGCTGTATCGCACAGGGGCCGACTCGGCCATCGTCGATTCGCTGGTCACCGCCGCGCGCGGCGGCAAGGAGGTGACGGTAGTGATCGAGCTGCGCGCACGTTTTGATGAGGAAGCCAACGTCAAGCTCGCCAACCGGCTGCAGGAGGCGGGCGCCCATGTTGTCTATGGCATCGTGGGGTACAAGACTCACGCCAAGATGCTGCTGGTGGTAAGGCGCGAGGGGCGGCGGCTCAACAATTACGTGCATCTGAGCACCGGAAACTACCATTCGCGCACCGCCCGCCTGTATACCGATTACGGTATGTTCACCTGCGACAAGGCGATCGGCGAGGACGTGCACAGTGTGTTTCAACAGCTCACCAGCCTCGGCAAGGTGGTAAAGCTCAATCGCCTGCTGCAGTCACCCTTTACGCTGCACAAGAGCCTTCTGCAAATGATCCAGCGCGAGGCGGATAATGCCACGGCGGGCAAGGCCGCGCGTATCATAATCAAGGTCAACGCCCTGATCGAGCCGCAACTCATCCAGGCGCTCTATGCCGCCTCCCGGGCCGGCGTCGATATCGACCTGGTCGTGCGCGGCATTTGCAGCCTGCGTCCCGGACTGATCGGGGTCTCCGATCGTATCCGTGTACGCTCGGTCATCGGGCGCTTTCTCGAGCACACGCGCATCTATTATTTCGAGAACGATGGCACGCCTGAAATCTATTGCTCGAGCGCGGACTGGATGGAACGCAATATGTACCGGCGCGTCGAGATCGCCTATCCGATCCTCGATGCCAGCCTGCGCAAGCGGGTGTACAAGGATCTTCAGCACTACCTCAAGGACAATCTGCAGGCCTGGGTCCTCAACACCGATGGCAGCTACGAGCGCCTGGGCGTCAAGGGCCGCGCCCACCCGTTCTCGGCCCAGCAGACCCTGTTGGAGACGCTGGCCGAACGGTCCTGAATGTCAGGGGCGGGGCATTGGAGTTCAATTCTGCTCAAGAGTGTGTGTTGCGATCACATCATGGGTATTAGCGTGTTACGGCCATCTATTTCTTCCTTTCTAAGCGAGCTTCTCTTGTTTGCGCGTGGATGAAGTCTGATCAGCGTAGCGGCGATAAAATTCTCTATTGTGTCCGGTCCTGCGCGGGACGGGATCGGTATTAAAGAAAAAATGCCCGAAATATTCGCTCGTAACAGCGAATATTTCAGGCGGTTGCTCTCAGGAGGATGGTGTGAGAGCAAAAAACTGAAAATACCTGGAGACGTCGTCGTATCAGTTCATTCCAGAGGGTGAATTATCGTTTCTCATGCCCTCAGATCCTCTTTTGTTGGTCTTGACGAAGGCGTCGTATTCGCTCTTGCTCAACATTCCGTCCTTGTCTGAATCCGCAGACTCAAAGTCCCTTTCGCTGGTGATCAGTATCCCGTTAGAGCTTTCGCTCCAGCTAATGAGCCCGTCCTTGTTTTTGTCGAGCGTATCGAATGATGTTCGGGTGCGGCTGTCGACGCCGGTCTTGTCTGCCGCATTAGCGACAAACGTGGGTGACACAGAAAAAAGCAATGAGACCGAAATAAATGCCGGCAATATGCTCTTCATGGCCAATCTCCTTTATTCGAAATATGCGATGAATGATGACAGAGTAATGCGTGCTCTCCGGGGTGGTCGCAATATATATGCCACATGAAATAATCTTATTTATCATTGGTGTTGATAATACATTCATGGGCAATAGACACTCCGGGGCCATCAAAACACCCATGTGCTGCGGTAAAAGTCCCATCGCCACAAAATCACAGGCCGTATTCCATTCATGCCAGTGTCCAAGAATGAGTATGGAATGAAGAGGCGGTGGCATGAGATGTATTTCGAGATATCTCCAGGCGGCACGGAGGTATAGATACGTTAGCGTGGACTCAAGGGGAGATTTACCGCGAAAAATATTGTCACACCTGTTGTTTCAGCCAATGGGTCGCGTCAGACGAGAAATAGCATCCATTAATCGAATGAGATTAATGCGGGTTATTTTCAGCCAGGGGTGAATGTGTCTCGATCGAAATCGGATTTGGCAAAGATGGCGGGTGATGCGGGTTCTTCTGATCGCAATGTGCGGATGACCTGTTTGGTAGCAGCCAGGGTTGAGGGCCGGCGTCGTAACGCCTGCCGTAAGGGTGCGGGCGAGCAAATCATCGCTCACTCCGCTGACGCTGGCGCGTTGTCAGGCTACCAGCGCCTGGAACAACTCGGAGGAACGGGGCTGGTTGGGGAAGGGGATATGGCTGGCGGGAGTTTGTCTTGGATGATCTAATATCACCGTAAGACCGAGTCGCCAGCAAACAAAGGGTGCCGGGAGTTCGTCGTGAGCCCCGCCGTGGTTTCCGCCTCAGTGTTTGCAGTAGATTGACCTTCGTCGCGGTTTACCGCGGCTGCGTTACCTGCTTGTGAAGGCGCATCGGGAACGTCGCGGGTCTCAATGGCAGGGCCGCCGTCGTTTGTCAGCTGCAAGGCCAGATACTCGGCGTATGCCCCGACGGCCCAAGCGTCCTCTTCCAGGGGCTGATGCCGATAGCGTTCGTAATCGGCATCTCCCATAAGGCCAATGAGGGCGTGCGATTCCCACGCTGTATTTCTGTACTTGTCGTTTCTCTGGTAATCCGCGATCCTTGCGCGCAATTCTGCGGGAACCTGCTCCGGATCCCTGTTCCAGGCATCGATCCACTGATGCTGCCCGGCGTGGGCGAGCTCATGGGCCGCGTTGTTGACCAGTTCGCCGAACATGTAATCCTGGGCGCGCCGGCGCTGTTCCGGGCGCGACAGATCGAGGTTTTCACGCTGTATCAGCTGGTCCAGCTTGATCGCGTAACGGTGGTAATAGAAGCTGTATGTCGATGTGTCGTGCTGATAGTGCCCGGTGCCACCATCGCCCTGTCCACTATCGAAATTAAGATGCACTGGCTCGATAGCGTAGGCCCGCGCAATGAGTGGCATCAGGAGCTCCAGCCGTTGCCGCAGACGAACGGGATCATGCCGGATGTCCAGAATCTCGTCGTGGATGCCGCGGATCAGGTGCTGCGCCGATTGCACTTTGAAGGCGTGGTTCAATTGCTCCAGGCGCTCCTGGACGGCAATCGCACCGTTTGATGAGAACGCCGCCCCGGGATCGTTGAGCGTTGCCTTCTCCGGCTTCATCGGGATCGTCGGGCCCAGACTTCCAGTAGCGAGGTCGAGCTCGCGCTGCCGTCCCTGCATATAGACCGTCATCAGGCCAGGGGCGTCGTTGACCACGCATGCCTCCCGGTACAGGAAGCGGGCGATGCTGCCGGTGTCCGATAGCATGATCTCGGGTAGATATCCCGTTTCGGCCAGAATCACCAGGGCGGCCCGGCGGACCGTGTCCTGCTGTGTTGTGGGAAGTCTCCCGATTTGCTCTCCGTATTCCTGGTATCTGGATTCGGAAAAACGGGATTTCAGCAAGCCCGCTTCCTCACTGCGCGCTTCCAGCGCGATATCGAAGGATTCGTAGGGTAGCCACAGCTGTTCCTCAGTGATGCTGAACGCATGAGTGTGCAGCCGGTCGGCCAGCAGATGCATGTCGTCGACCGGGATCTGCAGACGACTGGCTTCATCCAGAAGGAGGCCGGTGGTGTTGAGTGACGAGTTGGAAGTTGTAGCAGTAACGGCCAGCGGCGGTCTGGGGCAGACGCTGGACAGCATTTCGGGATACGGAGCGGCCTTGGCTTGGCCTGCCGCGAAAGCGGCGAGCATAAGCGTTATTGCGAGCGGGGCTGGTGTTGCGATTAATGCCAATTGTCGATCGGGTATTACCGTTGAATTCCTTCAATGTCGTCCGGTCAAGTTAAGGACGAGACCCCAAATCTATTGGTGTATGCACTGCGTTATAGCAAGTTACTGAATTTGCATAGTATCGCGGCCAGGCTGGTATGGCAATCCAAGCTGCATTGAGGGCAGGGCGGGCGGAATGTCCTGCAGGCACAGCCGGTCCTGAGGAGGGAGCGCTTTAGCGCAGGCAGTTTTAATTCCTCTTATAAAATATCTGAAAATGCCGAGATAATACCTGCGGTTACACTCTTTCATCGGGTATGTGTCTTGCCGCAAATTCCCGGGCCGGTGGAGTGGAGTCACCGCAAGAGGAATAGAGAGTCGGTTAAATAATGGAAAGAATAAAAACTTATGCGGGCGTGTCTGCGTCGACAGAGCATCCAGGTCGGGCATGGGTCCGCGATTTTCCGATTCATTAAGCAATAGGTATATGAGGAATTGAAATGCCACACCTGGGGATAGAAAGGATCGAGCCGGGCATGGTCTTGATGGAAGACGTTGTCCATATGAACGGGCGCATCCTGATACGGGCTGGCTGTGAGATCACGGAAAAAAATCTCAAGGTACTCAAGACCTGGGGCATTCTGACGGTGAATGTTGCCGAGGAAGCGCCGGGAGCGGATGCGGAAGAGGCGCAGACCGCCAGCCCGGAACAGATTCATGCCGCGGAAGAGCGATTCCGCGCCTTGTTCCGCCACGCCGAACTTTCCCATCCCGCGCTGGCGGAGATCCACCGCTACCGGGTGCGGCGCTTCCTGGACTCCGGATCATGAGCGCCGTCCGCTCCATGCCGACTCCACAGAGCCTGGTCGCGCGCGCGAAGACGGTGTCGTCCCTGCCCTCCGTTTTCCTGCGGTTGCAAAACGTGGTCAATGACCCGCGCAGTTCGAACCGCGATATCGCGAATGTGATCGGTGAGGACCCCGGTCTTTCCGCGCGCCTCCTGCGCGTCGCGAACAGCGCCTTTTATGGCTTTCCGTCCAAGATTGACACCATCACGCGCGCGGTGACCGTGATCGGGGGAAAGCAGTTGCGCGATATCTCGCTGGCCACAACGGTAATCGATCTGTTCAAGGGCCTGCCCCAGGAGCTGGTCAGCATGGAGTCCTTCTGGCGTCACAGTATCGCCTGCGCGGTGGCGGCACGCATCCTCGCGACCTATCGTCGCGCGAGTAATGTCGAGCATTTTTTCGTGGTCGGGCTGTTGCATGATCTCGGTTGTCTCATCATGTATTCGGAGATTCCGGACCAGTGTCGTGAGGTGTTCGCCGAGCGTGATCGTGAGGGTGCGTTGCTGTACCCGCTGGAAAGGAAGTTGCTGGGATTCGATCACGCGGACGTCGGCGGCCTGCTGCTGGACAGCTGGAAGTTGCCGTCCGCCCTGTCCCAGCCGGTGACGCATCATCACCGCCCCGGGCGTTTGCAAGGTCAGCCGGAGATTGGTGTTACCGCGGCGATCATCCATCTGGCCGATATTCTGGCCCATGCCATGGAGCTGGGTTCCAGTGGCGAGTATTTCGTGCCCCCGCTGGATGCGGATGCCTGGGCCGCGCTTGCCCTGCCGGAGAGTGTTCTCCCCGCCATCCTCCGGCAGTTCGAACAACAGTATGAGGATGCGCTCGCCCTGGTCGATCTTGGCGGGCGATGACATGGCGAGCGAGGCGGGCGGGTTCCAGTTCTCGGACCTCGAGGCCCAGCGCGAGTGGTACGAGAATGCGCTCGAGGCGGGGCTGGCGCTGGCGGAGGAAAGCGCCCGCTCGGATGCCGGCGCTGATCCCGACGCCATTCTGCGCGATGTGCTGAACCGTCTGCGGCGGCTGTACGGTTTTTCGATCCTCGGATTCGCCCGTGTCGATGAGTCCGACCAGAGTTTCGTGCTGCATAACTGCCTGCCAGAGGACGGCCGGGCTTATGTCCAGCAGGAGATGGATCACCAGATCGAGACCGGGACCTTCGGGTGGGCGTTGACGCAGACCCATGCCTTGCTCGGGCGATCGCACGACCGGAGCCGTACGGTGGTGACGCATGTGATGTCGACGCGATCCCGTATCCGCGGGATGTTTTTCGGTTTTCTCGACTGCCAGCCCGGCGAGGTCAAGGATTCGATAATGCATGTCCTGTCGATGATCCTCCTCAATGCCGCCAACACCATCGAAAGCCATGTGCTCTATCAGCTTCTGCACGAACAGAATCGTAATCTGGAGCAGATCGTCGAGCAGCGCACGGCGGATCTGCAGAAGGCGCGTTCCGAGGCGGAAGCGGCGAACCGCGCAAAGAGTCAGTTCATCGCCAATATCAGTCACGAGATTCGCACCCCGCTCACCTCGATCATCGGTTTCGCCGAGGCCGGAGGGAGTGGCGGCGCGCCGCTTACGGCGACCGAGTATCGCGACGCCCTCGCGACAATCCACACGGCGGGTCGCCATCTGCTCGAGATCATCAATAATATTCTTGATCTCAGTAAACTCGAATCCCAGCGTTATAATCTCGAGATGCTGCCGGTGTCACCATTTGAAATCGTGGCGCGGGTCAACGCGGTGATGGTGTATCAGTCCCGGAAGAAAGGGCTCGAATTTTCCGTGGGAGGAGAGTTCCCGCTGCCGGAGCGGATCACCACGGATCCCACGCGCTTGACACAGATTCTGCTGAATCTGTGTGGCAATGCCATCAAATTCACGGAAAGCGGATATGTCAGGCTCGAAGTCGCCTATGCGCAGGATCCGCGCGAGATACGGTTCACGGTGTCGGATAGCGGTATCGGCCTGTCGCAGGAGCAGATCGGGCTGCTGTTCCGTCCGTTTACACAGGCGGATGCGTCCACGACCCGCAAGTACGGTGGCACCGGCCTGGGGCTGTATATCTCCAAGCAGTTGGCGGAAAGGCTTGGTGGATCCATTACGGTGGAGAGCGCGCCGGGATGCGGCAGCCGGTTTACGGTTACGCTGGCGACGGGGGAAGTTCCGTCCGTGGCGTTGGTCCAGGCCTGGCCGGACCCTCCGGACGCCGGGAATACGGCAGCCGGTCCGGTGCCCGGTTCCACGTTGCGGGGGCGCGTGCTTGTCGCCGAAGACGATCCGAATATCCGGCAGCTGATCGCCCTGCTGCTACGGGGTACCGGTATCGAGCTTGCGATGGTGGACAATGGCCGGCTCGCGGTGGAGCAGGCGCTGGCCGGCGACTATGATCTGCTGCTGACCGATTTGCAGATGCCCGAGATGGGCGGCCTGGAAGCGGCGGACTGGCTGCGCAAGGCCGGTTTTCGCCGGCCTATCATTATCCTCTCGGCCGACGCCGGGAATGAGCTGAAAGAACGCTGCCTGGCTGCCGGTTGCAATGATTATCTGGCCAAACCCTTCGAGGCGCGGCGGCTCCTCGCGCTGCTGGCGCGCCACCTTCCCGGCGACACGGCTGCCGCAGCGCCGGCCGACGACGGGGCCGGACGACTCGAGGATGATCCGGAATACCAGCGCGCACGCGCGGCGTTTCTTGACATGATGCGGCAGGCGCCGACCGACATGGCGGCCGGCGCCGCGCAAGGTGATTGGGAGTCGCTGCGCCGGCTTGCCCACCGCATCAAGGGTACCGCGGGCGCCTTCGGATTTGCGGAGGTCGGTATCGCGGCGGGTCGCATCGAGGATCACCTGAAGAACGGGCGCGTGGAGGAAGTCGCCGCGGCGCTGGAAATGTTTCATAATGCCGTCAGCCGCGCCCGGGAAGGCAGCACGGACGGACTTGGCTGACGGTCGACAGGGCAGGGCTCATACCGGGTCGGGGGTGTCGTTGTGAAGGAAATACAGATTCTGGTCGTAGATGATGATCCCTCGGCGCGCGATCTTCTGGCTTCGACGTTGCGGACCATCGGCTACTCGGCGATACAGACGGCTGCGGACGAACCATCGGCAGAGCATGCGCTGAAAAGGCGTCTGGCCAGGGTGGTGTTCCTGGATATCGAGTTGTCGGGTGCGAGCGGATTCGATGTGTTGCGCAAGCTGAAGATACAGGCGCCCGATATCGACATCATCATGGTGAGCGCGCACAGCACGGCGGATAACGTCAAGCAGGCGGTCAGACTCGGTGCCAAGGGATTTGTCGTGAAACCGTACACGATAGGCAAGCTGAAGGATGTGATGGCGCAGTTCGACGAATGAGCCGGCGGACCCCGGTCCGCGCATCATGATGACGGAGGCGGTATGTTCATAGCAATGAACCGATTCAGGATCGCGCCAGGTCGCGAGGAGGATTTCATCGCCATCTGGAGAAACCGCGAGAGTCACCTCGATGAGGTGCCCGGATTCCGCGAGTTCCATCTCCTCCGCGGCGCCGGAGATGCGCAGGGGACCTTGTTCGCATCCCATTCGGTATGGGACTCACGCGCCGCCTTCGAGGACTGGACCCGCTCGGAGGCTTTTCGCCGGGCCCACGCCGGCGCCGGCGCGTCGCGGGAGATTTATCTGGGGCCGCCGCAATTTGAAGGATTCGATGCGGTTCTTTGACGCTTTCCACAGGTCGCATGTGCGCCGGGTTCCCGTGCCCGCGCGCGTCATCATGGCGGTCATGTTTCCGCTTCTGTCGCTCGCCGCGTACGCCGCCACCTACGTCGCTCCGTCCGGCTACTTTCAGATCATCGGCTATAAACTGCAGCGCGGAGGCTCGCAAGGGCTTTCGGTGGGAGGCTGGGTAGAGGCCCTGGCGGACTGTCGCGGCGCGGTGATTCTATTTGATGTGCTGGATCGCGCCGGCGCGCCGGTTGGCACGATCCGCGTCACGCACGGCGCCTTCTTTCGTCATGACCGCTGGGATGTCGGGCCCGGGGAATTTACCCCGCTGGGCAATGGAAGCGACGCGGCGATCGCTGCCGCGGATCATGTCGAGGTGCGCGAGGCGGAGTGCACGTCTGGCCGATAGGGCGTAATGGGTGACGGGTAAGGGGTGATTGATACATTGACCGCCGGGTCGATGCACACTTTACTCCTTGCCCATCACCCATCACCCATCACCCATCACCTATCACCTATCACATGAACATCTTCTGCACATCCGCGAACTGAGACTGTGCGGCGCGCACGGCCGGTTCGATGATGTCCTTGTCGATGCCGGCGGTCTTCCAGGCGGCCGGATCGGTGAGCAGGGCGTCGTCCTCCTGCACGCTGTCGACCTCGGCCAGCTGGGCAATACTGTTGGCGATGTGCACGATGGCCGCTTCCACGGGAAATTGCCTGGCCTGCGCCGGATCGTGGTGGAATTCCGTGCATTCGACCAGCAGGGTTGGGAAGTTCCAGCGCCGCAGCAGCGCGGCGCCCACCTGCGCGTGGTCGAAGCCCAGGACCTTCTGTTCGGCGTGATGCAGGGCGAAATCCTCGTCGCCTTCAATGGACAGCAGCAGCGCCTGCTTTGATTCCTGCGGCAGTTTGCGAAATATCACCAGTTGCCCGATGTCGTGCAGCATGCCGGCGACGAACAGGGTCTCTGTATTCCGGATGCGGTGCTCAGCCGCCAGAAAGCGCGCCGCGAGTCCGCAGTACAGGCTGTGGCGCCAGAAATTTTCCATGCTGACGAGTTCATTCGGAATGCCCTCGAAGGCATGCACGGTGGAGCTGGCCAGTACAATGTCGCGAATCATCCGGGTGCCGATAACGGTCACCGCGCGCGAGACCGTTTCGATCTGGGAGGAATGCCCGAAGGCGGCGCTGTTGGCGATCTGCAGGACCTGCGCGGTGAGCCCAGGATCCCGGCTGATGACGTCGCCAAGCTGTGCGGCGGTGCTCGTGGGATCGTTCACCAGCTCATTGACGCGCAATCCAACCACCGGGAACGATACCAGGCCGGTGATGTCCTGAACCAGTTCCGTGACAGATATGCCCATGAGTCCCCTCCATGTCAGTGCGACAGGCCTGAATCGCGGCTTCAATCGAACCATTGGCCGGACAGGCGTCAACACGAGCAGGCTTGATTGTTCCGGCAGGGCTCATTGGGAAAGGAGCCGCCGTCCCGAAGGACGGCGGCCGGGGGAGGGAAGGTATCAGGCCTTGCGACGACGCGTCATGCCCGCGAGTCCGGCGAGCGCGCTGCCGAGCAGCACCAGGGCGGGTGGTGCTGGCACCGGCGCCGGGGCAAGCTCGAACAGCAGGGGATTGTCGCCGTTTTCCGCGACGATATAGATATTGCCGTTCGCATCGATGGTGACGCCTTCCGCCGAGTCCGCCAGCGCGCTGAAATCGTACTGGCTGAGGACATTGCCGGAGCGGTCGACCTCGAGCAGACGCGCCGATTCCTGGCTGAAAATGAGCAGATTGTCCTCGTCTGCCGTCCCGGTCAGTGATGACACCGTAGCCAGCACCTGCACGTCCGACAGGTCAGTCACGCCCAGGTTCGGTGTGAACAGGCTGGATACCGCGGCCGTGCCGGCGCCGAAGTTGACGACATTCCTGTTCACTTCCTGCGGTGAGATCTCCTTGACCGTGATGAAAGATCCGTCGCGCGGGTCGTAGGAAATTCCCTCGATGCCGGTGTTTCCCACCGTGGTGCCGAAGTCCACGACCGGCAGCGCCGCGCTGTCGACGCTGCCTCCGGCGGTGTAGTTCAGCAGGTAGGCGTTGCGCAGGCGTTCCTCGGTCAGCACAAACTGGCCACCGCCGACATAGGTCAGGCCTTCGGTATCGGCAAAGCCGGTGAGTGTCATCGAACTTAGCTGGGCCCCGGTCCTGGTCACCTCGACGAGAGCGTCTCCTTCATCGCCGAGCACAAACAGCGTGTCGGTCGTCCAGTTGTAGGTGACCGCCGAGGCCTCGGCGGCGGCGATGCTTGGCAAGGTGTAGGTGCCGGTGAGCGTATAGTTCGTGAGGTCGAGAGCCGTGATGGCGGCGGATGCGCCGGACGGGGCGAGCAGCGCCAGTCCGGCCAGGGCGGCCGCGGCGAAGGGCGATGTCTTGAAGAATTTTGTCATTTTACCTGTCTCCGATGCGAATACGTCTGTGCAAGTATCGGTGTGTGCTCAGCTCTTGCGCCGGCCGACGCCGACCAGGCCGACAAGCGCGGAGCCCAGCAGCCAGACCGCGGCGGGAACCGGCACCGGGTTCAGCGCGCCTATGGTGCCCGGATTGCCGATATCGCCGTTCACGGACAGATATGATCCGTACTGGTCGCCCACTTCGGACAGCGTCCAGAAGGCGGGATCATTCGCGCCGAGCGCGGCAGGGGTCAGTGGATTGCCGCTGGCATTCTGGGTGCGGATTGTGCCGGAGAAAGTCTGGTCGCCGTAGGTCAGTTGATCGACCAGATCTCCGCCATTGTCGAACAGATTGATTTCGTCATTGCGGCCCAGGTTGTTGGTGTAGCTGCCAAGCACCTTGATCGAGGCGGACAGGCTCCAGTCGGAGATGAATTGCGCGGCCGAGTTTTCGGTGATGATGACGGATTCTCCCGCAGCAACCAGCCCGAATCCGGACAGATCAAATTCGCCGGGCAGCCGTGAGTCGTCATCGTAGCTCCAGCCGGAGAAATCAACTGCCGAACCACTGATGTTGGTGAATTCGATAAATTCACCACCGTTACCGCTGTACATCCACTCGGTAATGGCGACGGTGGCCGCCTGGCCCTGGCCGGCAACCAGGAGTGTGCCTGCGGCGATGACGGACTTGATCAGTGTTTGCTTGGACATGTGTGCTCCTTGTTATTCTCGATAACGATGAATTGCCAATGAAGAACGTCCCGTGTCGTCATGCTGCGCATGGCACGGGATCAGTCGCAGAATCGCATGGAAGTATTTCGAAATCGTTACTGGAGGCGAAAACGCGGAGTCATCTGGCAAACGGAATGGGCGATCTCCGGGCGAGCAGTCGATTCGGCATACGAACACACTACGGATGACATGCGTTGTTTCGCGACCGCGGTCATGGGGCGAGATGCGTCGAGTGGAGGCGCGCCCTTCGGGATGGCGCTATGAGGCGCGCCGGTTATCGGGTGATGCGCGCGCTACCCGGCCCGCCGGCGTCTCCCGGGGCAGACCTAAGCAATGTTGCAGTTTCATGACAAAGGCGGCACAATTCCAGGCCCAG
>JADLET010000078.1 GCA_020845975.1 Gammaproteobacteria bacterium
CCCTGCTGGTGATCACCGCCCAGACCCCGCTGGACACCTTCGGTCGCGGCGCCGTGCAGGAATCGAGCTGCACCGGCATCGACACCGTCGCGATGATGGGCTACTGCACCCATTACAACTCACTGGTATCCGACGTAAAACAACTCGAGCGCAAGCTGGTGAGCGCCATCGCCACCGCCATCCAGGCGCGCGGTCCGGCCCACCTGAGCATTCCGCTCGACATCCTGAGGATGCCAATATCCTTCAATGGCGGCGTCGCCGGCCTGGCTTCCCTGACGCAGACACAAAGGCTTGTTGATCCTGCCGGAATATCCGCCCTTGCCCATCGCCTTCGCAAGGCGCGCCACCCGATACTTATCATTGGCGAAGGATGCACTGAAGCCATGGGCGCGATCGGCGGACTGGCGGAGCGCATCGGCGCGCTGCTGATCACCACGCCGCAGGGGAAGGGACTGGTCGACCCCTATCATCCGAACTACCGCGGCGTGTGCGGACTGGCCGGTCAGGACAGCACCCGAAAGCTGCTCCGGAACCCGGCGGTCGACCTCGTTTTGATCATCGGCAGCGCCCTCGACGAACAGGCGGCGCAGGGCTGGCTGGAGAATGACAATCTCAAGGGCAAGCTCGCCCATATCGACGACCTGCCGCGCCATTTCATACACTCGCAGGACGCCGGGTGGCACCTGCAGGGGAATATCGAGACGGTATTCACCACCCTGCTCGCGCAGATGGACAGCGCGGCCGCGCTGACCGCATGGGACACCCGCGACCGTTCCGCATCGCATTACCCGAATGTCGTCGATTTCGAACGCCGCCTGACCAACCGGCGCCGGCACAACGACTCACCCAACAACGGGGTCGAGCGCCGCGCCACCGACCGTCGCCGCCACATCGGGGCATCGCCGCTCAGACGCCACTTCGTACTGGGCGATGAGGCGAAATACCTCAGCAATACCACCCCGATCAAACCGCAGCGCCTGATGTACGATCTCGCACGCCTGTTTCCGGCGGACACCTGCTATCTGGCCGATATCGGCAACAGTTTCCTCTGGGGCATTCATTACCTGCACCCGCATTTGCCGCAAACCGGCCGGGAAGGAAAAGCGGACAGCTACTTTCGCACCAGCATGGGCTTCGCCTCCATGGGATGGGCCATCGGCGCCGCCGTCGGCACAGCAATAGGCAATCCAGAACGCCCTGTGGTCTGCCTGGTCGGCGACGGCAGTTATCTGATGAGCGGCCAGGAAATCACCACCGCCATACTCCACGAACTCTGCGTCATATTCATCGTCCTCAACGATGGCGCGCTCGGCACGGTAAAACACGGACAGCGCCTCGCCCAGGCAGAGCGCATCGGCTACGACCTGCCGCCCGTCGATTACGCGGCGCTGGCCAGCGCACTCGGCGCCGAAGCCTACCGGGTACGCTCGCCCGAAGACCTGCAGGGTCTGGATGTCAGACGCCTGTGCCGGCGTCGCGCCCCGGCGCTGATCGACGTCTACATCGACGGCGAGGAAACCCCTCCGCTGGCGGAACGAATGGATATGCTGGCAGCACACTGGTAATACATAGCACTTAATCTAACCCGTGAATTGCTGTCATGAGGAATTAAAACCGTTGCAATAATGGACAAGAAAGAAACGATACGTACCCAAATATGGCGGGAAGAGGCCGAACCGGATAATCCGTTTGCAGCAGCGGCGTGCTTTTGCCATGGCTATGACGTGTTCGGCGACGTTGTCGGCAAAGCCACCTGGATTGAATATCTGTTTCTACTTTTCAAGGGAGAACGTCCATCTCGCTCCCAAGCTAAAACGCTGGAAGATCTGGCAGTGTCGTTGGCCAATCCCGGACCGAGAGATAATAGTGTGCATGCGGCAATGAGCGGGGGCGTCGGGGGCTCCAACAATGCCGCCTGCTTAATGGCCGCCTTAGCTGTTGGCGCTGGGCAGTTGGGTGGCGGGCGGGAAGTCGCCCTCAGCATGCAAATGTGGACAAAATGCAGTACTGACATACCCTCTTGGGAGAGCAGCATCAGGCATTCACCATATGAAGAACGCGCGGATGTATGGCCCCCAATGGAGCATACACCTGGATTTAATCCACATAGTGCTAGCTGCCCTACACCCCTGCGCCTGCTACTTAATCATCTAGCCGATCAGAGTCCTGGACCATCACTATGCTGGCTCAGAGACAATCGAGAGCACATAGAAACAATCGCCGGAGCACCACTTGCGATAACTGGAATTTCTGCCGCCACATTTCATGATCTTGGCTTCACTCCTGCAGAAGGTGAAATGCTTTTTCTTCTACTTAGACTCCCCGGAGCCGCTGCTCACGCTCTTGAACAGAGAAGTATCGGGTTTCGGAACTTTCCTTTCTTTCATAACTCCATACACCTTGAGAATGACCCCGAAGTCGATCAGCTTAATCTATAGAGACAAACAAACCTAATGAACGGCCCATCCAAGTTAATTGCTAGCGAGGACCAATGGAATACTCAAATGGGACTAGTATTTCCGGGGAAACGGGTAGTTTTCCGAGGCAAGGATTTGTTTCGCGACCTCAAAGATTTGAGGTGGATGGAACTGCTGCGCTATGGAATTACCGGACGTTTTTTCGACCCAAAACAGATACGTCTATTTGAAGGCATCTGGTCCTTAGGTACCAGCTATCCTGATCCACGCATCTGGAATAATCGCATAGCGTCGCTTGCTGGAACTTCGAGGAGCACAGCCACTCTCGGCATTGGCGCTGCCATCGCCATATCTGAAGCCACTGTCTACGGTCGTGGACCAGATGTTAAAGCTATCGATTTCTTTTTCAGAACGAAAAGAGCCCTTGATAACGGAGAAATACTATCGGATATAGTCCGCAATGAGTTAGAAAAATATCGAGGAATAGCTGGCTATGCGCGCCCCTTCGTAAATGATGATGAGCGTATTAAACCTGTCACTGAGCTTGCCACAAGTCTAGGATTTGGCAACGGTAACTATCTGGGCCTCGCCTATGAGGTCGAAAAGACTCTGCTAAAACTCCGGTATCGTATCAAGATGAATGCTGCTGCCCTAGGCGCTGCTCTAGCAGCTGACCAGGGCTTGTCATGCTATGAGTACTATCTATACCTGACCCCGGCCTTCATTGGCGGCATGCTTCCTTGCTATATCGAGGCTGCGGGAAAAGAAGAAGGCACATTTTTACCATTTGCATGCGACCGCATCGAGTACATTGGCCCCTCCAACCGCTCGTGGGATTGATCTGTTTCATATCGGATACTCCACGCAGAGAACTCCCAACATAAGCCACCCTCCCTTAAGCTTCCTATTTCACTGAAATTCTTCCTGCCCAACATAATGTAGTATCAACTAAAGTATTAGGCTGCCCGGGTCGTTAACACCTGCAATATGCGACTCTCTCAGGATTTTCATCGGAGAAAATGATGAACCGGGCCATAATTATAAGCGCTTTGATTACCTCATTTTTTTCCTTAACGACTCTAGGTTCACCGGTCAATGAGGAAGAAGCTCTCACACGAGCGTTCGGCGATGAAGACTTCATCAGCATTGCAACAGGTCAATGGCAACCTATCTCACAGGCTCCTGCGGTTGCCTCCGTCATTACTGCCGATGACATCAAGAAAATGGGCGCTACTGACCTGGATCAGGTATTGGAAACAGTTCCTGGACTGCATGTTTCAGCGGCCCCCCGCGGTTACCTTTCGCTGTATACAATGCGAGGAATCTATTCGGAAAATAACCCACAAGTTCTTTTCTTGATAAACGATATCCCAATAACAAATTTATATGTGGGAAATCGCGGAGAGCTCTGGGGAGGAATGCCTATCAATAACATCAAACGTATTGAGGTTATTCGCGGCCCTGGATCGGCCATTTATGGAGCCGATGCATTTTCCGGAACAATTAACATCATCACCAAAACATCCGAAGATATAAATGGCACAGAGTTTGGCGCGCGAACAGGCTCTTTCAACACAAGGGAAGGGTGGGTGCTTCACGGTAATGAATGGAATAATTTCGATATCGCATTCTCACTCGAGTTCTCTAAAACAGATGGCCAAGACGGTATCGTCGAGGCGGATGCGCAAACCAGTCTTGACGGCGCGTTTGGCACAAATGCTTCGTACACACCAGGTCCGGTCAGTCTCCAGCATACGAACGTAGAAAGCCGTCTGGACGTCTCCAATCAGAACTGGAAATTTCGACTTGGTTATCAAGGACGAATAAATCTTGGAACTGGAGCTGGTGTCGCTATGGCCCTAGATCCAAACGGAAATGGAGATAGCAACCGGTATAATGCCGACATCACCTATACTACGACTGTTTCCAATGATTGGGATATCACGAGCCAGGCCAGCTATTATGATGTCAGCTCAGAGCCCGATCTGACGCTCTACCCTGCTGGCGCATCATTTTTCCCTCTCGGAGGTACATTCCCTGAAGGGATGATCGCCATGCCGTATGTCTATGAAAGACACACGCGATTTAATCTTTCAGCGTTTTATCATGGTATAGAGGACCACAATATCCGCATGGGGGTTGGCCGGGCCCATGGCGACATGTACAAAGTAAAGGAATTGAAGAACTATACTTTTAACGTAAATGGATTTCCGATTTACCTCGGAAGCGTCACCGATGTCAGCGACGACCCGAACATGGTCTTCATCCAACCCCATGACAGAAATATTACGTATCTATTTCTGCAAGATGAATGGGCTATCGCACCTGACTGGGTTCTCACCGGAGGCTTGAGATACGATGATTACTCCGATTTCGGATCAACAACGAATCCAAGAGTAGCATTGGTATGGCAGACCCGTTATAACCTGACCACCAAGTTATTATATGGACGTGCCTTCCGCGCACCCGCATTCAATGAGCTCTACAACATCAACAACCCTGTAGCCCTCGGCAATCCGGACCTGGACCCGGAAACCATCGACACATATGAGATAGCATTCAATTACCAACATAACGAAAAAATAACCTCTAGCTTAAACCTGTTTCGCTACAGAATGAGCGACATCCTGCGTTTCGCCCCCCCCACCTTCACCGCGCAAAACACCGGAGTGATACATGGGCATGGCCTGGAGCTTGAAACAAAATACATAGTAAACTCTGAATTTCAATTGCATGGTAATTATGCGATACAGAATTCAACAGAAGATGAAACGGATAGCGACGTAGCTAACGTGCCTCAACATCTGCTTTACCTTGGTGCTGAATGGCAACCCGCTCAGAAATGGATGCTTAACACTCAGCTACACTGGGTGGCGGACAGGGCGCGCGACCAATCTGATCCTCGCTCGAATATCGACAACTATACACTTGTGAACGTATCACTAAGATATCGCCCAACAGCACATCCATGGGAGGTCGCCTTAACCGTCAATAATATCTTTGACGAAAGTGCATATGAGCCAAGCCCGCGGCTCGACGCGCTCAACCAACCACTGATACCTGGCGACCTGCCATTGGCGGAGCGAAATCTAATCCTGGAAGGCCAATATCATTTCGAATAAGTAACCAGTTATCACTGACGACTAAGCAACCACAAACCTCAAGCCAGAAAGTTTGAGCCGTAAGATATACGCTCTTCTACAAATCAAAGATCTACAATGACCGATATTAGAAACAAAGAAAGTAGTATCGGACTGCCGACTATTTTCTCTGCATGCGCCTTTCTAGCATTATTGTGCTCCTCTCCGGCCCACTCTGCCGCAGCAGAAACCGCTGTCCTCTACCCCGACATCCGCGAGCCCTTCCGAAGCGTTTTCATGAACATCGTCAAAGGTATCGACGACGCGCTGGATGATGACGTTGATACCCGCGCTTTAACCGACTCGGATACGCCCGCGGATATCCTGGCCTGGGCCAGAAAGCGGGGGCTGAAGTCCATTATTACCCTGGGAAATCATGGATTTTCCATGAGCTCCGAACTGTCACGCGAGATGCCGGTCGTTGTAGGCGCGGTGAATATGTCTTCCGAGCTGCTCAGCAAACCCCATTACGGGATCGCGCTGAATCCCGACCCTACATCCCTTTTCCAGCGTCTCAAGACAATCGCCCCCAAGGTAACACGCGTCCTCGTCGTATATCAGCGCCAACAGGACAGATGGATGATCGAACAAGCAGCGAAGTCGGCGCAGATACTGGGTATCGAGCTGCAAGCGGTGGCTGTAGAAACACTCCAGGAAGCCGCTAACAGGTATCGGGAAATTGTTAATAATCAGCAGAGCGACACCGATGCACTTTGGCTCCCGCAAGACAGCGCGGTACTGGACGAGCAGGCGATATTGCCAATGATCCTCAAGGAAGCGTGGGACAGGAGTCTAATTGTCTTTTCCAGCAACCCGTCCTTTGTGAAACGGGGCGTCCTGTTCGCCCTCTATCCTGACAACTACAACATGGGCCGCAGCCTGGGCGTCATGGCGGGCAGGCTGCAGTCGACAGAAAATGGGGAAGGCCCGGTAACCCGGCATATCGAGGCATTGCGTGATTTGTTGATCGCATTCAACATACGTACCGCCGCGCATCTCGATATCAAATACACCCATGATGACCTGAACAACTTTGATCTCGTGTTTCCTTCACGCTGAATACGCGCAATGGGCATGAACGCGGCAAAATCAGTAAAACGACTGGGTTTCCGCCAGCAGCTGACGATCACCTTCGGCATCGGGATCCTGTTAACTTCGCTCATTTCTTCAATCGTGATATCAATGCTCTCGAGCCGGGCGGTATATGACCGCCTGGTGATGGAAGGGTATCAGTCGGTTGAAACACTGGCCTCGCAAAGCACTCTCGCCCTGCTCTACCATAGCGAGGAGAACGGCCGCGACTATGCCGAGGCCCTGCTCACCTCTCCGGATGTGCTCGGCGTGGCGATTTTCGACATGAGACGCGCTCCTCTGCTGGCCATCGGCGATGCGGCCCAGGTGCTGAATGCGCAGGATCCCATGCCGATAAGGACGATTCTGGCGCGCGAAACCGAATCTGCCTGGTATTTTCTTTCCCCGGTCTATACCAGCCCCGTGTCCTCACAGGTGGATGAATCGCCCTTTACGGTCAATCCCGCCAGCCCTGAGCTGCTGGGCTACACTCAGCTCGTCCTAGGGAAAAACACCCTCCGAACGCTCGCGACCGGGATACTCAAGACCAATTTCCTGGTGTCCCTGGCCCTTGCCATCACCTTGCTGATCGTCCTGCTCTTCATAACGCGACGGGTGACACAGCCGATCAAGAAGCTCGCGGACACCATGCACAAGGCGACCTCTGGTGAAAAGGACGTGCGCGCGACGCTGGAAGGACCTAAGGATGTCGTTCTGATGCAGAACGCCTTCAACAAGATGATGCAGGTTCTGGACGCGCGCGAAGTGGAACTCAAGAGCGCGCGCGACTCGGCGCTGGAATCGGCACGCATCAAGGGTGAATTCGCAGCCACAGTGAGCCACGAATTGCGCACCCCTCTCAACGGCGTACTCGGCATGCTCGAACTTCTCCAGGGCATGGGTCTGAATCCCAAGCAGGCGGATTACGTTGAGGTTGCGAGGAATTCCGGCGAGACCCTGCTGACGTTGATCAATGACATCCTGGATTTCTCACGCAACGATTCCGGCAACCTGCTTTTCCACAAGGAAACCTTCTCGCTGCGCAAGATGCTGGATGAAATCACCGGCCTGGTTGGCAGCCAGGCGCGTCGTAAAGCCCTCGATCTTGGCTATTCCATCCAGCATGATATCCCCGCATATATATCCGGGGATATCAACCGGCTTCAGCAGGTCTTGATCAACCTCATCGGAAATGCGATCAAATTTACCGAGTCTGGCGAGATATCGATTTTCGTCAGCCGGCAGACAGAGGAAGCCCCTCCCGGCGAGCATATGCTGAGATTCGAGGTCCGGGATACGGGCATCGGCGTTCCGGAGGAGTCGCGGAAAAAGATCTTTGAGCCGTTCAGACAGGCTGACGCCTCCACCACGCGCAAGCACGGCGGAACCGGGCTCGGCCTGGCGATCTGCAAGCAAATCATAGATCTCATGGGCGGACAGATCGGCATCAGCGACAATCCTGACGGAGGAAGTCTCTTCTGGTTCACCGTACCGTTCGAAGCCCAGGATGGAGAATCCGTCGTCCAGGGTAACGAATCAGGGCTGGCGGGACTGCGCATCCTCGTAGCGGATGACAGTGAAATCGTCCGCCAGATGGTTGGACAATGGTGCAGGATCTGGCAGGTCGAATGCCTGTTTTCAGAAACCGTACAGGAGTCGATTAATCTTCTCACGGACAGCCGCTCACGCGGGAAGAACGTAGACTTCGTGCTTCTGGATAACGGGTTGCACGGAATCTCCGACGCGGAATACTCCAATATACCGGCGAAGTATCCCGCATTCATGCACAGCAAGCTTATCCTGATGACCAACACGGCGACGTCGAACTCGAACTTCGACGAGGAGTCCCATAAGCACTACATTGACAAACCACTGCGCTTCGAACTCCTCTATAAATGCCTGGTTGGCAACATCGTCCAGGCACAGAAGCGCGACGTCATTCAACCGGGCAAGATTCTCGGCCCCAATGGGGCCCGCGTACTCGTCGTTGAAGACAATCGCGCCAATCAGATCGTCGTCGCCGGCATGCTCGATCGGATGAACATAAAACCCATGCTTGTCTCCGGTGGCGCTGAGGCCTTGCAAAAGCTCCGCAATCAGAGCTTCGACGTCATCCTGATGGATTGCAACATGCCAGGCATGGATGGTTATGAAACGACATCCCGGATCCGCGCACGTGAAACCGGGGCGGATCATACACCGATCATCGCCATGACGGCCAACACACTGGAAGGCGACATAGAGAAGTGCCTGTCAGCCGGCATGGATGATTATGTCTCCAAGCCACTCAAGCTCAGCGTGCTGGAGGAAACGCTCGGAAAATGGTTTAAATCCGGGCCACAATCTATATCCGGCCCTATGGCTGCGGCGGCCCCGTCTTCTCCTGTCGTGCTGGAATCAAAAAATCCAGCGGAATCCATAGACCAGGAATTCTTTTCCGAACTCCGCGCGACCATCGGTGACGCTTTCATAAACATGATCAACGTCTTCCTGGAGGACATCCCGGTCTACATGGACGAGCTGGGGTCGGCCATCAATGAAGGCAAGACTGATCAGATCGGAAATATCGCCCATACAATCAAGGGAAGCTCGGCCAATATAGGCGCCAACAAGCTCGCCGAGCTGTGCCGTAGCATAGAGGCCTCCAATAACTCGGGTGAGTTCGAGATCGTCCGCGAACTGTTCGCTTCGACCACTGCCGAGGTGAAGGCGCTGAAATCCCTGTTGAAGAACGAGGTCAGCGGCCAGCAGCCGGGCGGCTCGAGCAAAAATCACCACAATTCCTTCATTCTCGTGGCTGATGACGACCGCTCGACACGCTTTGCCTTCCGCAACATCCTCGAGGAGGAAGGGTATAACGTTATCGAAGCCGAAAACGGCGCCAAGGCCATCGAGCTATGCAAGTACCGGGTGCCCGATCTGATCCTGATGGATGCGAAGATGCCGATCATGGACGGCTTTTCCGCCTGCCAGCAAATACGCCAGATCCCGGAAAGCGCCCACACCCCGATTCTGATCATCACCGGTCTTGACGACGAGGACTCAATTGAACGGGCGTTCTCCGTCGGGGCAACCGATTACATATCAAAACCCGTGAATTTCTCCGTGATGCGCCGGCGCATCGCTCATCTGATGCATGCCAGCCGCGCGGAGCGTCATATGCGCCACCTGGCGTTCAGCGATACCCTCACAGGTTTGCCGAACCGCGCCCGTTTCACCAATCACCTGAATAATCTCCTCGAAGCGCGCCGCGACAGCAATGCCCCGCTGGCGATCATGTTCATCGATGTCGACCGCTTCAAGCTGATCAACGATACCCTGGGACATGATGCCGGGGATATGCTGCTCAAGATCGTGGCCGAACGCATCCACAACTGTGTGCGCGATGACGACCTGGTCGCTCGCCTGGGTGGCGACGAGTTCACTGTCGTCCTGGATAACGTCGGAGCGCGCGATGTCCTTGAAGCGATCGCGCGCAAGATTTCACACTCATTCACCAAGCCGGTCGCCTTCCTTAACCAGGAAATTTTTGTTTCGGTGAGCATAGGCATCTCCATGTTCCCCGGTGACGCCACCGACCTGGCCTCCCTGATGAAGCACGCCGATACCGCGATGTTCCATGCCAAGCGTTTCCGGAACGACTACAAGTTCTTCGAACCGAACATGGAAGTGGGCGCCTCGGAGCGGCTTGAGCTGGAGCATGGCCTGCGTATTGCGCTGGAACGAAACGAACTGGTTGTTCATTTCCAGCCGCAGGAAGATCTGAAGACCGGCCGAATCGTCGGCGCCGAGGCGCTGGTGCGCTGGATACATCCCGAGCGCGGCATGATATCCCCCCTCGAATTCATACCTCTGGCCGAGGAGACAGGGCTCATCAATCCCATTGGCGAACTGGTCCTGCGCGAATCCTGTCGTCAGTTGCGCAGCTGGCTGGACCGTGGCTACGGTCCGCTGCGGATCGCCATCAATATTTCGGCGCGCCAGCTGGAGAAAAACGAGATCATCGATGTCATCTCCGACATCCTGGACACCACGGGAATCCCGCCGGAATGCCTCGAACTCGAGATCACCGAAAGCGTGATCATGGAACATGCCGAGGAGATGATCCAGATCTTCCGCAGATTGAAGGAGATGAACATCCTGCTTGCGATCGACGACTTCGGCACAGGCTACTCCTCGCTGGCGTATCTGAAGCGTTTCCCGATTGACATCCTGAAAATTGACCGCTCGTTCGTCAAGGACATACCGCAGGATGCCGACGATCTGGCCATCGTCACCGGCGTTATCGCAATGGCGAAAGGTCTCGACCTCAAAGTGGTCGCCGAAGGGGTCGAAACCATTGAACAGAAGACATTCCTGCAGCAGCAGCAGTGCGACTACATGCAGGGTTATTACCTGAGCAAGCCCCTGTCGGCGGACGACTTCGAAAACAGGTTCCTGATGCCCGCCTATCTCGACAAGGTCGGCAATGGCGAGAAAATCACCGTCCTGAAGCCGAAGAAGACGTCCTGACCACCGTCAGCGCGAATCCCCCGCGATACCTTCACGCATGACCGTCTCATGCGCCCACGTGATGACCGGATGCAAGCGCTCCTTGATCAGCGGGATGACCTCCTCAAAGGAGAGCCAGCGAAACTCGTCATGCTCCGGGTGCCCCAGCTCCGGGCTGACCGGCAGATGGACCTCACCGCACGGGGATTCGGCGAGATAGTAGCGGGCGATCTTCCCCCTGCCGTAGGTCGGCGTTTCACGGTAGGCCGCTCCCCAGGGAAACCGGAGCCCCGTCAGCGTCGTCTCTTCCTCGATCTCGCGTATGGCCGCCTCGAAGGGGGCCTCGCCCTCCTCGACGATTCCCTTGGGAAAATCCCAGTAGTCATAGGCTCGTAACAGCAGATAACGCGGCCCATGCATCGCCATACGGACGATCACGGCGCCGGCAGACAGGGTATAAGGCGTGGTCATGGTGACGGCGAAGTGGAGGAAACCCGCTGAAGGATCGACAAGTCCGCAGTATACCTGACTCGCCTTTCCTCTCAACATCATGGCGCGTATTCGTCATGGGCACGGCTTGTGACATGGCGACGATTTGTTATCATCGGCGGAATCCCGCGGCCTCCGAACGCGGACGCTGAATTCAACGCGCATCACCTTGAATCGATATGAGCACTATGACGACAGGAAAATTCAATCCGGCTCCGACTACGGGCGACGCCCTGATCGTCGTCGATGTCCAGAATGACTTCCTGCCGGGGGGCAGTCTTGCCGTCTCCCTCGGCGACGAGGTGATCCCCGTTCTCAACCGTTACATCACACTGTTCCATGGACGCGGTCTGCCCGTGTTCCTGACGCGCGACTGGCACCCGCCGGAACACTGTTCATTCAAGGCCCAGGGAGGCCCCTGGCCGCCGCACTGCGTCGCCGACACCCCCGGTGCTGAATTCTCCCCGAGCCTGGACATTCCCGCCGGGACACCGGTAATCTCGAAGGGCACTGCGCGTCGGAAAGACGCCTACTCCGGATTCGAGGGTACCGACCTCGACCACCGACTCCAGGAGCTGGGCATAACCCGCGTATTCGTCGGAGGACTCGCCACGGATTATTGCGTGCTCAATACGGTCAGGGACGCCCTTTCCGGCGGACTGCGCGTCGTGCTGTTGCGCGATGCCTGTCGCGCGGTCAATGTACAGGACCAGGACGGCGCCCGCGCCGAGCAGGAGATGAAGAGACTTGGCGCGTTGAGCGTGGAATTTCCCGCCGTCAGCGCCCATTGACGTTTCCGGCTCCGTGATGAATCCCGCCACCAGCCCGCTGCTGACCGACCTGTACCAGCTCACCATGCTGCAGGGATATTTCGACCGCGGCATGGAAGAGACCGCCGTGTTCGAGTTGTTCGTGCGTCGCTTGCCCAGGACGCGTGGCTTTCTGCTCGCGGCCGGACTCGAACAGGCGCTCGATTTCCTCGAGCACATTCGTTTCTCTCCCGAGGAACTGGACTGGTTGCGGGCCACTGGCCGCTTTAACGCACACCTCATCGACAGGCTGGCCTCCCTGCGCTTCACGGGCGAGATTCATGCCCTTCCCGAAGGCACGCCGTTCTTCGCCAACGAGCCCATCCTGCGCGTCACCGCGCCGCTGCCGGAGGCCCAGCTGGTCGAAAGCCGCCTGATGAATATCCTGCATTTTCAGACCCTGATCGCGAGCAAGGCCGCGCGTTGCGTGCTGGCGGCTCCCGGCAAGCTGCTGGTCGATTTCGGGATGCGCCGCGCCCACGGGGCGGAAGCCGGGATGTTCGCGGCCCGGGCCTCATATCTCGCCGGCTTCGCCGGCAGCTCGACGGTCCTGGCGGATGCAATGTATGGAATCCCGAGCTTCGGAACCATGGCCCATTCCTACATCCAGGCGCACGGCAATGAAGCCACCGCCTTTGAGCACTTCGCACTGTCCCAGCGCGACAATGTCGTGCTCCTGATCGACACCTACGACACCGAGGCGGCGGCACACACCGTGGTGCGTATCGCGCCACGCCTGCGCGAACAGGGCATCACCATCAAATCGGTACGCCTCGACAGCGGCGACCTGCTCGACCACAGCCGGCGCGTGCGCGCCATCCTTGACGCGGGCGGTTTGAACGCCACCGGCATCTTCTGCAGTGGTGGCCTCGATGAATCGGAGTTGCAACGCCTGAATGGCGCCGGCGCCCCGATCGATGGCTTCGGTATCGGCACCCACATGGACACCTCCTCCGACGCGCCTTACCTCGATTGCGCCTACAAGCTGCAGGAATATGCAGGCGTCGCACGCCGCAAGCGATCCGAGGGCAAGGCCACCTGGCCTGGGCGCAAACAGATATACCGGAGCTTCAGCGCCGCGGGCCAGCCGGCGGGAGATATCCTGACGCTGGAAAGCGATCCGCAGGGAGGGAAACCCCTGCTCAAACCCTACATGAAGAATGGACGCCGGACCGCTGTGGCGCAGCCACTCGATCAGATCCGGCGGCGCACGCGGGAACAGCTTGCATCACTGCCCTCCCCCCTGGCCCGGCTGGACCCGGCCTATGAGTACCCGGTTACCGTCTCCGACGCCCTGCGCGAGCTGGCAGCCTCAATCGACCGTGGCGAACATTCATAGAAACCATGCTCAATCCAAACCACCTGATAAATAATCACCCATGACGGAATCTCCCCATATCCTCGAGGCAAACGCGCAGAACTTCGCGGAACACGTTCTCGCGCGCTCCCGATCCGTGCCGGTCCTGGTCGACTTCTGGGCCGCGTGGTGTGCCCCCTGCCGGACGCTGATGCCGCTCCTGCAATGCCTCGCCGAGGAATACCAGGGTAAATTTCTGCTCGCCAAGGTCAACAGCGACGAACAGCAGGATCTCGCCGGGCAATACGGCGTACGCAGCCTGCCCACGGTGCTGGTCATCCGTGATGGCGAAATCGTGGACAGTTTCGTCGGCGCCCAGCCGGAAGGCTCGATCCGTCGAATGATCGAACGCCATATCGAACGTCCTTCGGACACGCTGCGCGTGGAGGCGCGGGACTGCCTGGCCGCGGGGGATGCCGTGCGTGCGCGGGAGCTGCTGGAAACCGCACGGCGCGAGGATCCGGACAACCCGGCCATCACGCTGGATCTCGTCCGTCTCGCGCTGCGGGAAAATAACGGCGCGACCGCCCAGGAACTGCTGGATGCACTGCCGCTGGACGCGCGTCAGGCCGTGGAGACGCAGCCCCTGCTCGCCCGCGCGCGCCTGCTGCGGGAACTGGACGGTACACCCGATATGCGCACGCTCGAGCAGTGCTGCGCGAACGACCCGGATAATCTTGATACCCGTTATCTGCTCGCGCTGCGCCGCGTGCTGAGCGACGCCCCCGCACAGGGCCTGGAGGAATTGCTGGAGATCCTGCGCCACAACCGGAAATTCCGCGACGATGGGGCGCGCATGGCGCTGCTCGCGGCCTTTGATCTCCTGGCCGACCAACCGGAACTGGTCAACCGCTTCCGGCGCGGACTGGCCAGCGCGCTGTATTGAAACGCCGAATCAGCGCATCAGTTCCTTGCGCAGCTGCGCGAGCTTTCCCTTTATGACGGCCGCATTGCCTGGGCCCATGCGCAACAGGAGCTTCTGACCCGCGGATAAGGCCTCAAGGCCTGGATCCGCGAAGCGGTAGATCACTCCCGGCTGGACCAGCGGGATCGGCCCGGACACCTCGGGCGTAGCCAGAAGGTTGTCGATCGCGAGCATCAGACGATCGTTGAAATAGGCCTTGGGATAGCCCAGTTCACGATAGGCGTTCTGGAACAGCGGATAGAGATGCACATAGGCATCGACGACGCGTCGGGTATCAAGCCCCTCCATCAGGGCAGCGTAGCGATCGTAACGCTGATAGGTATCCTGATCGATGAAGAGCTCCTCGCCGTTCTTCGTCACGGTGAACTTACCCTCCGGCTGTACCAGCGGAAGACGATTCTGCGGGATGGTGCGCGCGGGGACGTTTTCCACGGCAATCACGATACGCCGGACCACCTCCTGCGGCACCACCAGCGCGACCAGATCAGGCCGGGCGATCAGAAATTCCGCCAACTTGATCATCACGGTATCGCTGGCGTCCAAGGCGGGGAGCGGATCGGGCAGCAGCATGGCCAGCGGGTCCGCCGGCCCGGGTGGCACAGGCGTCGGAACCGGATTGCGCACCAGGGCGTCCGAGTCCTCCTGCGGCGCCTCCTCCACCGTCGCCACCGGCTCAGGAGTGGCCGGTGGCCTGTCCCGGGACGTCAGGTACAGATACCCGGCCGCCAGGACCACAACCAGGACAACGATGCCCGGGACTATGCCGCGACCACTCCGCCGCGCCGGGGCCTCATCCTCGTCCGCTGATTCCGGTGTCCGATGATCGTTCATCATGAATGCTCCTGCACTGAGGGTTTGATGAGGGGATTTTCGCGGACACCCTCTCCACTGCCACACTCGATACGGCTAACTGGAGGCAATCGCCTCCCGGTATGCATCATAGATTTCCTGGCCATAGCAGACCAGGTAGACCCTGGAGAGCGTCGCGTCGCGGGCAAGGAACTCGCGCACCTCGCGCACCGCAATGCGAGCGGCCTGATCTATCGGATAGGCATAGATGCCGCAGCTGATAGCGGGAAAGGCGATGGTCTTGAGACCTTCCCGCGTGGCAAGCTCGAGGGAATTGCGATAGCAGGCGGCAAGCAGCTCGGCCTCGCCATGGGCACCTCCGCGCCACACCGGACCGACGGTATGGATCACATGCCTGGCCGGAAGACGATACCCCCGCGTGATCTTCGCCTGTCCTGTCTCGCAACCGCCCAGCGTCTCGCATTCACGCAGCAGATCCGGGCCCGCGGCGCGGTGAATGACGCCATCCACTCCACCGCCCCCGAGCAGGGTCTCATTGGCCGCATTGACGATGGCGTCCACCCGCGTGCGCGTAATGTCGCCGTCGATCACTTCGATACGATCGTCAGGTCCGGAATCCAGATCGAATTCATCGGGGGATGGCATTTGCTTGGTCGCTCCCTGTCTCGCTGCACAGCCGGTATTGTACCTCGAACCGCGCAAGCATTCCGCGCCGGTCTTGCGCTAGAATAGGTGCCATCACGGTCGTTGACAATAGCGAGCGAAGGCACGTGCAAGTCAAGGCAGGACACCTCTCTCCGAACCACTCCCGTTTGTGTCGCCGGGCCTGACGCACGCCGAATCCGACACCACGTCCGATATGAGCCAAGACAATAAACCGCTGAGCGAGCAATCCAGGCGCACGGAAATCGACGGCTTCCTGCGCAAGCTCGCCGCCACCCCCAGGACCTCTGCCCCCGGCCGGCGCGGACGCCTGATCTTCGCCATGGATGCCACGGCCAGCCGCGAACCCGCCTGGGATCAGGCCTGCCACCTCCAGGCTCAGATGTTCACCGAGACCTCCGCCCTCGGAGGGCTGGATGTCCAATTGTGCTATTTCCGCGGCTTCCAGGAATTCCATTGCCACCCCTGGACGGGCGATCCGCAGCGGTTGCTCGGCGAGATGACATCGGTGTACTGTCAGGCCGGTCACACCCAGATTGAAAAGGTTCTGCGGCATGCCGGCGACGAAACCCGCAGCGGTCGGGTCGATGCCCTCGTCTATGTCGGCGATTGCGTGGAAGAGGACCCGGACCCGCTGTGGAAGCATGCCGGCGAACTTGGTCTGCTCGGATTGCCGGTCTTCCTGTTCCATGAGGGCGGCGATCCCGTTGCCGGCCGTGTGTTCCGCGAGATCGCGCGCCTGAGCCGCGGCGCCTACTGCCCCTTCGATGCCACCAGCCCGCAGCAATTGCGCGACCTGCTGAGCGCGGTCGCGGTCTATGCCGCAGGCGGTCAGCGCGCCTTGACCGATTTCAGCCGCGGCGCCGGCGACATCGTTCAACGTCTCGCCCGCCAGATCGGAAAGGACTGAAACCGATGCTGTTGAAGCTGCTCGCCGCCGCGGCATTCCTGTTCCTGATTCTCTACGGCCTCCGCTGGTTCTCCCGCACGCCCCCGCAGAATCTCAGCCGTCTGCTGCGCCGCCTGCCGCTTTATCTGGGCGCCGGTCTGCTCATCCTGCTCGCCGCGCGCGGACACCTCAACTGGCTGTTCGCCGCAATCGGGGCGGCGCTGGCCTTCCTGCCGCGTCTGGTCCCGCTGCTGCAATATGTGCCGCTGTTGCGACGCTTCTATCAGCGCTATCAGACCGGACAGAACTCCGGAGCGGGAGCGCGGGCGGGCGGAGCCTCCCAGGTCGAGGGCCGTTACGTGCGCATGCAGCTCGATCACGCCAGCGGCCAGATCGACGGCGTGATCCTGGCGGGGGCGTTCAAAGGCAGGCGTCTCAGCGAACTCTCACTGGAACAGACCATCGGGTTATGGCAGGAATGCCGGGTACAGGACGAAGACTCCGCCCGCCTGATCGAGGCCTACCTTGATCGCGAGCATGGCGGAGACTGGCGCACACGAACCGGCCCGGAATCCGCCAACGGCGCTGGGCCATCTCCCGGCGGCGCCATGTCGCGCGGTGAAGCCTACGAGATCCTGGGCCTGGAATCCGGCGCGAGCGACCAGGAGATAATCGCGGCGCACCGGCGCCTGATGCAGAAATTCCACCCCGACCGTGGCGGCTCGGACCATCTCGCCGCGCGGATCAATCAGGCGAAGGATGTCCTGCTGGGAAATAAAAGCTCCAAGACCGAGGATGGAGTTAAGTAACCGAACATCTTGGGCACGACAACACGCGTATACCCGGATAATGCACAGCAGCATCCGGGCTTACTCAGTCCTCAGTCCTCAGTCCTTAGTCCTTAGTCCCCAGCCCTTCATTCAAATATTCACAACCACCTCAGCCCCGCCCAACTCTTTCCCGCGCCGGAGCTCCACCGTCCCGCCGTAGACGCGCACGATATCGCGCACAACAGCCAGCCCGATGCCATGGCCTTCGCGGTCGACATCCGCCCGGGCGCCGCGTTCGAACAGACGGTCACCGATGGCCTCCGGCATGCCGGGCCCGTCGTCCTCGATGCGAAGTTCGATCGCGCGCGCACCGCCATCTCCGGCTGAAACCGGGCGCGCCGCCAATATCACCTCGTGCCGGCACCATTTGCAGGCGTTATCGAGCAGGTTTCCCAGAATCTCCATCAGATCGCCCTCATCACCGTGAAAACGCAGGTCAGGGGCAACATCCAGGCGGCAGCGCACCTGTTTATCGCGGTAGGCCTTATCGAGCGCATCGATCACCTTGCGCGCGACGGGGGCGACCGGCACGGCGGCCTCCATCACGCGGCGTCCGAAGGTCGAGGCGCGCCGCAACTGATAATCTACAATCTCCGCCCTGCGGTCGATCTGGGCGCGCATCGTGGCATCCAGCGCCTCCGGTATGGCTTTGGCATCAGCGGCCCCGCGCAGCACCGCGAGCGGCGTCTTCAGGCTGTGAGCGAGGTCGTCCAGCGCGTGACGATATCGCTCGCGTCGTTCGCGCTCCCCCTGCACCAGAGAGTTGAGGCTGGTCGTCAGCGGCAGCAGTTCGCGCGGATAGTCCTCGTCGAGTTCATGCTTTCTGCCTTCATCGATGGCGGCGAGATCCGAGACTACGCGCCGCAGCGGCGCCAGCCCCCAGCGCAGCACCGCGCCCTGCACAGCGAGCAACACGACGGCGACGACCCCGAGCGCCCCCCACAGGGTATGGCGGAAACCGCGGATCTGCGCATTGAAATCACCGAGATCCTCAGCCACATTCACCGTGTAGACATGTTCACGCGGCGTCTTGCCGCTCCAGGCAACACCCGTACTGAAACCGAGCAGGACGGCGCCGTCCGGCAGGGTCAGGGGCGTGAAGGCGCGCCGGGTGCGCTCAAACCCGGAAGGGAACGGCGGATCGACGGTAAAACTCGAAGGTGAACGCCACAGGTAACGTCCGTCATTGCGCACGATGCGCGCGTAGATATGCGAATCGAGCCTGAAGAAACGCTCATCGGCGATGGTCGGATGCGCGATTTGCACCGCGCCCGATTCATCGAGCTCCGCCGCGGCAATCAGCGAATAGGCATAGGACTGCAGGCGTTCCTGCAGTGCACCCTGCGCGGTCCGGTAGTAAATGTTGTCGAGCACCAGACCGGTGACGCCGAAGAACGCGGCGAGCACAATACTCGCCGCGAGAAGCAGGCGGAGATTGAGCGACGGTGTCACGCGGCGTCCGGTTTCAGCGCGAAGCGGTAACCCTGGCCACGCACGGTATCGATCGGATGATAGCGCTCGGCCGGATCGAGTTTGCGGCGCAAACGCCCGATGAAGACCTCGATCACATTGCTGTCACGATCGGAATCCTGGTCGTAGAGGTGCTCACTGAGTTCGGTCTTGGACAGCACCTCGCCTGGCCGCAGCATGAGCTGCTCCAGCACGCGGTATTCGAAGGTCGTCAGATCGACCGACGCGCCATCCACGGTAACCGCCTTCGCCGCCGTATCGAGCCGGATCGGCCCACATGTCAGGACGGGCCTCGTCCAGCCGGCACTGCGGCGCACCAGGGCCTTCAGGCGCGCCAGCAGTTCCTCGACATGGAATGGCTTGACCAGATAGTCATCGGCCCCTGTCTCCAGCCCCTCGACCTTGTCCTGCCAGCGTCCGCGCGCGGTCAGGATCAGAACCGGGAAGCGCCGCTGCTCGGCGCGCAGATGGCGGATCAGCTCGATGCCGGACAGTTTCGGCAACCCGATATCGATCACCGCCACATCGAAGGGAAATTCGCGCCCGAGATAGAGCCCCTCCTCGCCGTCCGCCGCCACATCCACCGCCCAGCCATCCTCCTGCAGGCGGTCAGCCAGCTGTTGACGCAGAGCGGCTTCATCCTCAACGAGCAATACCCTCATGCCATCGATCACCATCCGACCAGTACCCGGTGACGATAACATAAAGGCCGGTCCGTCTCACAGGCGGCCGTCGCCACGCCCTGGGCGCGCGGCGCCGGGTCCATATACGGTCTACAGTGACAGCACGAAATCAACCAGCGCCGCGATATTCTCATCTGAAACGCGCGGGCTGTAAGGGGGCATGGGCACACCACCGGTCACCTCGGTCCAGCTGCCCTTGCCGCCGGCCTTGACCTTGACGATCAACTGGTCGCGTGCGCCTGCGTTACCCTTGTAACGGGCGGCGACATCCTGCCAGGCCGGGCCGACAATCTTCTTTTCGATGCTGTGACAGGCAAGGCAACCGCTCTGCTGTGCCAATGCCAGCCCCTCTTCCCTGCCCATCTCCGCCGACGCCTGGAGAGACACAACAGTGGCCGCCGCCGCGGCCAGACCCAGGATCAGATGTCGTATTTTCATGGTTTGCCTCCTCGTTATCCTCTCGGCTTCCTGCCTCGTTGCGGCCTCTCCTCCCTGGCCATGGTATGAATCCTAACGAATGCATGCTGAACGGGAGCTGAACGAAAAGACAGGACCAAGGGCTGAGCACCAAGGGCTGTGTGAAAAACAAAAACACCAAAGATTCAGGGTGGGTACATCAGCAGTTTCGGCGCGAAATGGACTTGGATTTCCACCCAGGGAAACCCTGAAAAATTACTTGGCGGTCATTCCCCGGGATTTAATGCCCGCCCGCAGCGAAGGCTGGGCGGGAGTCCTTAAATTCAATGGACTGGATGCCCGCCGGAGCCTGACCTCGACCTGAGTTACGCCGGCTCGAACACCGCGATGGATTCGACGTGATTGGTGTGGGGAAACATGTCCATCACGCCGATCCGTACCAGGCGATACCCAAGCGAGTTGACCAGATATTCGCAGTCGCGCGCCAGCGTGGCGGGATTGCAGGAGACATACACCAGGCGACGCGGCCCGGTCTCCGGCAGGAGCTTGAGCACCTCCATCGCACCGCTGCGCGGTGGATCGATGAGCAGCTTGTCGAAGGACGCACTCGCCCAGAAGTCGCGCGCCTGCGCCTCATCGTACAAATCCACCTGGCGGAATTCTGCATTGGCGATGCCATTGCGCGCGGCGTTGTCGCGCGCGCCGAGCACCAGCCTGCGCTCGGCCTCGACGCCCGTCACGCGGGCGGCCCGGCGCGCGAGCGGCAGCGTGAAATTACCCAGGCCGCAGAACAGATCGACGACACGTTCGTCCGGTTGCGGGTCGAGCAGGTCGATGGCCTGCGCCACCATCCGGCGGTTGATCCCGGCGTTGACCTGGATGAAATCGGCCGGCTGGAAATGGATGGCGATATCAAACTCGGGAAGACGGTAGACCAGCGGCGATGGATCGGCGGGCTCAAGCGGGGTCACGCTCTCGGGTCCCTTCGGCTGCAGGTAGACACGTACGCCGTGGTCGCGACCGAAGGCGGCGAGGCGGGCGAGATCGTCGGGCATGAGCGGCTCGAGATGACGGAATACCAGCGCCATCTCATCATCACCGCAGGCCGCCTCGATTTGTGGAAGGCGGTCATTACGGGAAATTCCGCTGATCAGCTCGATCAGCGCGGGCAACAGTCGGGCCACGCGCGAGTCAAGTGTATGGCAGTTACGCAGCGGCGTCAGATAGGAACTGCGCCGTTCGCGGAATCCGATGATGATGCCGCCCTTTTTCGGCACGTTGCGCACGCCGAGGCGTGCACTGCGGCGGTAACCCCAGACCGGTCCGGTCAAAGGCGGCAGCCAGCCCTCCGGCTCAACACCACCAAACTGACGCAGCTTGTCGCGCAGGACCTGTTCTTTCTCGACGATCTGCGCCGCAGCATCAAGGTGTTGCAGGCTGCAGCCGCCGCAGACACCGAAATACTCGCAGGCGGGCGCGACCCGGTGCGGGGAAGCCTCGACGACCTCCACCAGATCGCCCTGGTCGAAATTGCGCTTGCCCTTGAGCACGCGGTACCTGACCAGCTCGCCAGGCAGCGCGCCATCAATGAAGGTGACCTTGCCATCGACGCGCGCCACGCCACGGCCGTCATCATTCAACGCATCGATCCGCGCCAGACGCGGATCAGACTCCGGCCCGGACACTCCCTTTGGAAATCTTTTTCTGCTCATCTTCCCTCTAACCAGCCGTCTTCAACCCTGGCGGCATGCCTGAGATTTTTCAGCCGGGCCTGCTTCATAACCATTCCTGATCCGCCTTCAGTAACTGGATATCCGCGGTCTCCTCGATCAGGCGTCCGATCGCGCTGGAACCCTGCTCGAGATGCCCGGGATCGTTGCCGAGCAACGCGACGCCGATCAGTGAACGCTGCCATTCCTCCAGATACCCGATCTCGGCGACGGCGGCATTGAACCGGGCGCGCACACGGTCCTTCAGGCCCTTGATAACCCGCCGCTTATCCTTGAGCGAATGGGAGAACGGGATCATCAGATCGAAGGTCAGCAGGACAACATGGGCTGTGGCCTTGGCGGACATCATGCACTACCTTGCTGGGGCAATCGGGGATGGGTAATGGCTGATCAAAACGTTCATTTGCCCATCACCCATTACCCATCACACCCCTTGAATCAGGCCAGGAAGCGCCCGCCTGCGACGCCCGCCAGCAGCAGGACACCGAGCAAAAGATTGAGTCCGACAAGTTTGCGGATCGCGCCCAGCGCCTTGCCGCCGCCGGCCCAGTCCTGCGCCGCGACCGCCACGCGCAGGCGCCGATAGGGGGCGAAATAGACATGAAGATAGATCAGCACCATCGCCGTTCCCAGCGCCAGCATCAGATGCACAAACAGCGGGCTGCCGCCAATACCACCGAAGAGTTGAAAGGCCAGGAACAGGCCCGTCACCGGCAGCGCGATGATGGCAACCCAGACCCAGGGAAAGAAACGCGCGAACACCGCGCCCCATAACCTCAACCGTTGCGGCGGCTCCAACTGGTCGGCGGCGACCGGCCGCAGGATCATGTAGGCGAAAAACATCCCGCCTATCCAGATCACGGCAGCGAGCGTATGCACTATCAGTGCGAGTGAAACCATCGACGAAGCCCTCTGCTTATTTAATCCAGTACTCAGTTCTGTATCTTGAGTGACAGGTGTGCAAAATCCCGCGCCTGGCGGTGCGCCGATTCAGGATCGAGGTCGCCCTCCCGCACCAGCTGGCAGGTCTGCATGCCTGCCTCCCGGGCGGCATCGAGTTCAGCAACGATGTCGGACAGGAACAGGATAGCCTCCGGCGCCTCTTCGATCTGGCTGGCGATGTGCCGGTAGGACGCGGTCTCGGCCTTGTGCCCGACGCGGGTATCGAAATATCCGCTGAACAGTGGCGTCAGGTCTCCATATTCGGTATGCGCGAACAGCAGCTTCTGCGCATGCACTGATCCGGAAGAGTAGACATAAAGCCTCACCCCGCGTCCATGCCAGTCGCGCAGTGCGGCGGCAGCGTCAGCATAGATATGACCCGAGAAGTCCCCGGCGGCGTAACCCGCCTCCCAGATAAGTCCTTGCAGCGCCTTCAGCGGCGTGACCTTGCGATCGTGATCGATCCAGTCGGCGAGCTGCGCGATCACCGCATCGAGGCCGGCGCCTGGATTCCCCATCTCGCGCCTCGCCTCATTGAGTAGCGCCGTGACCTGCGCCTCGCTCGCGTGCTCGCGCACGTAGCGATCGATATGACGCCGCGCATAGGGAAACAGCACGTCCTTCACAAAGGAAAGCGAGGAGGTCGTGCCCTCGATATCCGTCAATACCACACGGATCATGCAGCGGCGCGCACGAGGTTATCGAAGGTCGGAAAACGCTGCGAAATTTCGCTGCCGGTAAAACTCCCCACCCAGCCTTCCGGCTTGGTGAAGAACCGGATGCACTTGAAATCCGGTGCCGTACCCATGTCAAACCAGTGGCGCGTGCCGGCGGGCACGCTGATCAGATCTCCGCGCTCACACAGGATCGCGTGCACCCTGTCGGTGGCGTGCAGGTAGAAAATGCCCTTGCCTTCGACGAAGAAGCGCACCTCGAAATCATCATGGGTATGTTCGTTGAGAAACTTGCCGCGCATCGCCGCGCGGTCCGGGTGATCCGGGCGCAGGCTGACCACATCCACCGAGGTGAAACCGTAGTCGGCGTTGAGCCGGTCGACCTGCGCACGGTAGGCGGCGAGCACCTCTTCCTGCGCCGCCGACACGGTCAGGGCCTGGCTGGCCTCCCAGCGCTCGAACGCCACGCCTATCTCCCGCAGGCGGGACGTGATGTCCTCATGGCGGGAATGCCGTTCGAGCTCGCGCGCCTGTTCGTCGTAGATTCTCAGTATGCTCATCGGGCAATTAACCTCCTCATCTCCAGGTCGCATTGAAACAGAAATTCAAAGGCCTCCAGATGACGCAAGGCCTCAGCCACGGAGGCTCCCCAGGTGTACAGCCCGTGCCCGGCGATGAGATATCCCGGCACCGGATTTCCGCTGTCCAGAAAGGCCGCGACACGCGTCGCCAGCCGCGTCATGTCCTGGTCGTTGGCGAAGACCGGGACGCGCAGCGTCGTCTCGTGGGTGTCGATGGCGGCAAAGGCCTTCATCACCTCGAAGCCGGCGAGGACCAGCTCATCCCCCGCCAGCCGTGACAGCACGGTGCCGCCCACCGAATGGGTATGAAACACGGCGCGCACGGCCGGATCGCGCCGGTAAAGCTGCACATGCAACTGGGTCTCTGCCGACGGGCGCTTGTCCTCCAGCGGACGTCCCTGCAGGTCGACGCGCATGATGCGGTCCACGCTCAAATCACCCTTGTGCGCGCCGGATACGGTAATCGCCGCCTCATCACCGCCCAGACGCAGGGAAAAATTCCCGCTCGTGGCCGGCACCCAGCCACGCTCCGCGGCCATCCGCCCCACCCGCACCAGTTCGGCCGCGGCCACTTCAAAACCGTTTGTCATCACGCCAGTCCCGCCCAGCCCGGATCAGGCGCTCATCATAGCCCAGATGGCGCACGCTTGAGTAGTTCGCCGCGAACGCCGGCCGGGACGTCAGGCGTCGTCCGCGGGTGTGCGGTGACCGAAACGTTTATCGCTGCCGAGCGCTTCGGCGAGACGTTCCCGGAGTTCCCGCATCTCGGGGAATCGGCCTTCCTCCTTGTTGGAGAACAGCAGGTTCTCCTCCAGACGGAGGGCGAATATACCGCCTCCACCCGGCCTCAACGCCACTTCGGCGATCTCGTCCTCGAAGGTCTTCAACAGTTCCTGCGCGACCCAGGCGGCACGCAGCATGAAGCCGCAACGGGCACAGTACTCCACCACCACTCTCGGTTTACTCATACCGACACCTCGTCCACCGTTGATCCGGCCACTATAATACCCGCGCCGGGACCGCCGGCGGACCAGAGACATACAGGTGACTGGCGCATGACAACTCCGGACGACAATACCGGCGACGGTATCGGGAAAGGCCGACAGGCGCCGGAGAACCGTCTCTACGGGGTCTATGCCCACTCGGTGTTCTGGGGCACCGCCCTGCTCGTCTGGGTCGCCGTCCTGATATTACCCACCGCTGACCTGCGCTGGCGCCTGATGCGGCGCGCGATCGGTTTCATGGCAAGGATCACCCGGGTTCGCGTGCGCGTGCACGGACTGCAGCATCTCCCGACGCCGGACCAGCGCTGCATCCTGGTCGCCAACCACGCCAGCTATCTCGATACCCCGCTGCTGATACATGCGCTGCCGTATCGATTCAGCTTCGTCGCCAAGGCCGAGCTGCGCACGAATCCGGCCGTCCATCTGTTCCTGCGCCGCATCGGGACCGAGTTCATCGAGCGCCACAACGCCCGCAACGCGGCCCGGGACCTGCGCGGCCTCACGGAACTCTCACGCCAGGGCCGGTCGCTGTTCTTCTTTCCGGAGGGAACCATTCGACGCGAACCGGGGCTGCTGCCGTTTCGCATGGGGGCATTCAACACCGCCGCGGATGAGGGCATCCCCATCGTACCGATAGCGATCAATGGCAGCCGCGCGATATTGAAGGATGGAGAGCGCTGGCCGCGCCCGGGCGAAGTCATCATCACCATCGGTCGCCCGCTGCATCCTGGCGATTTCAGCGACGCCAAAGGTGACAAACGCCAGACGGCCCAAGCCCTGCGTGACGCCGCTTATGCTGCTATTCAGGAGTATTGCGGGTAGACATCCCTGCCGGACACATGCCCTGCGCGCGGACTCAACCGATCCCGATCAGTGTGGCCGCGCGGAACAGCGCGATGATGGATTTGGCGTCTTCGATTTCTCCATTCCGGGCCCGCGCCACCGCATCGGACATCGCAATCCAGTGCGGCTCCAGAAGCTCGCCGTGCTCCAGCGCCGTCGGCATCGCCGACAGCCCACGCGCCAGATAGAGGTGGACACGCTCGGTGAATACCCCAGGCGAACTCACTATGCTGCCAAGATCCAGCCAGTGCGTGGCGGCCAGACCGGCCTCTTCCGCCAGTTCGCGCCGCGCAGTCTCGAGTGGAGGTTCGCCGTCATCGATCTTGCCTGCCGGCAGCTCCCACAACCATGCCCCGATCACGGGACGGTATTGGCGCAACAGGCAAACTCTCATATTCTCGTCCACCGCCACCACCGCCGCCCCGCCCGGGTGACGTACGATCTCCAGTTCGAGCCTCACGCCATCTGGCAGTTCAACGGTATCCACCTCGATGCCGACGATGCGGCCCTGAAATATTTTCATTTTTCCTCCGGCGCGACGCCGGGCTCGAAATACCGCGATGCCCATGTCGCGATCATTTCGCCGGCATAGCGCGCATCTGCCTCGCGCGAGAGCAGGTGATCGGCGCGATCCAGAGCCACAAAGCTTTTGGGATGCCGCGCTGCCTCGAAGATACGCCCGGCGTTGTCGATATCCACCGTCTCATCGAGCGGCGCGTGAAGAATGAGCAGCGCCGCGTCCAGATTGCGAATCGCGGCGTCCATCCGGCGATCGCGCAGATCGTGCAGCAATTGCCGGGTGATGCGGAACGTTTTCCCGCCGATCATGGCCTCCGCCGCGCCTTCTTTCTCGATGCGATGCTCGATTGCCTGGAAATGGTGAAATATGTGTACCGGCTCAAACGGGGCATTGATGGTAGCGACCGCACGCACACCCGGCAACTCTCCAGCCGCCGCCAGCATCACCGTACCGCCCAGCGAATGTCCAACCAGCAAGGCGGGCGGTTGCCGGGTTTCTGCGAGAAAGTTCGCGGCTGAAATCACGTCGGCAACGCTGGTGTTGAAATTGCTGTCCTCGAACCGGCCACCGCTTTCCCCCAGCCCGGTGAAGTCCAGGCAGAGCACCGCGATATCACGCACCGTCAAGGCGCGCGCGACCTGGCGAATGAATTTGTAATCCTTGTTGCAGGTGAAGCAATGGCTGAACAAGGCGAAGGCCGCGGGCGCGGCAGTATCCGGAAAATCGAGCCGGGCTGCCAGTTCGATTCCGAGGGAGTTTTCGAATTTCAGCCGCTGTGACTTCATGTAGCGGCCCCGGCGCACCTCACTGAGGCTACGCACCGCCACGCAAGCGGACTGCAGGAGCTGTGTCGCGCACCAGTACGATCAGAAGCCAAAAAAAAACCCGGACCGCAGGGGGGAGGGAGGACGCGGGTCCGGGTGCCAAGGTCATTTGGTGGCAAGACATTGGAGGAGGAGAAAGGAAAGCCGCATCGCCACCCTCTCGACCCAGCCTGGTTCATTATCCATAACCGCTGCCGCGCGACCGTGAGTTGCTTCACAGATTTCGTCATTACCCGTTCAGGCCAGATACATCAGATGCTCTTGGCCTGTTTCTCCGCGAAACCGATGTAGCGCTCGGGCGTCAACTCGAGCAGACGGTTTTTTGCATCTTCGGGAATCTCAAGCGACTGGATGAACGTTCGCATGGTGGCGCGATCCACCTGCAGGCCACGGGTAAGCTTCTTGAGCTTCTCGTAGGAATCCTGGATGCCATGCCGACGCATAACGGTCTGAATCGGTTCGGCGAGCAGTTCCCACGCGTCCGCCAGATCCTCGGAGATGCGCGCCTCGTCCACGGAAAGCTTCCCGATTCCCTTCAGGCAGGACTGGAAAGCGATTACTGTATGTGCGACGCCAACCCCGAGATTGCGCAGCACCGTCGAATCCGTCAAGTCGCGCTGCCAGCGCGATACCGGGAGTTTCTCCGTCAAATGGCCGAAAATCGCATTGGCCACCCCCAGGTTGCCCTCCGCGTTCTCGAAATCGATCGGATTCACCTTATGTGGCATGGTGGATGACCCCACCTCGCCGGCGACGGCCTTCTGCCTGAAATAGCCCAGCGAGATATAGCCCCATACATCGCGACAGAATCCGATCAGCACGGTGTTGAAGCGGGCAATGGAGTCAAAGTATTCGGCCATGTAATCGTGGGGCTCGATTTGCGTGGTGTACGGATTCCAGTCGAGCTCGAGCTCCTCGACGATGAAGTCGCGCGCGACCTTCGGCCAGTTCACCTCGGGATATGCGACCAGGTGGGTGTTATAGTTGCCGGTCGCACCGTTCATCTTGCCGAGCAGCGGCACACTGATCAGGTGTTCGCGCTGGCGCTTCAGCCGCGCTGCGAAATTCGCCATCTCCTTGCCCAGGGTGGTCGGCGTTGCCGGCTGGCCATGGGTGCGCGACAGCATCGCGGAACCGGCATAGCGATGGGCAAGCGCCACCACGTTATCGATGACCTCATCCATGAGCGGCAGGACCACCGTGGTGCGCGCCTCGCGCAGCATCAGGGCATAGGCCAGATTGTTGATATCCTCCGATGTGCAGGCAAAGTGAAAGAACTCGCGCACCTTGCCCAGTTCCGGATTGCCCGCCACCTTTTCTTTGAGAAAATACTCCACTGCCTTGACATCGTGATTGGTGGTGCGCTCGATGTTCTTCACACGCTGCGCATCATCCACGGTAAATTTCTCGATGCACTCTTCCAGCAGCCGATTCGACTTGTCGCTGAACGGAGCGATTTCGCCGATATCGGGCCGCTTGGCCAGTGCCTGCAGCCAGCGGATCTCCACCAGCACGCGGTAGCGGATCAATCCATACTCGCTGAAAACCATTCGCAGATCATTGACCTTTTCGCCATAGCGTCCGTCGATCGGAGAGATTGCGGTTAATGGGCTAAGTTCCATGGGTGCTCGCTCTAATTATTCTGGTTGAATTCAGTACGTTCTATACAATGAGCCGGCTCGCTTCTTGCGCCACCTGGCGGCGGCGGAACAGGAGCTGCATGCGGCTGCCGCCGCTCTGGCGCCACAACACCGCGGAGCGAATAGCCGCCAGCAGCAGGGCGCGCACCTTGTTGGCATTGTCGGGGTTGTTCAGATGCCCATGATCCCCGCTGACAATAATGCGCGGCGTCAGCGTGCTGATGGTGTTCACATACAGATCGGCTACCCCGGCGATGACATTATCATGGGTATACGAGGAAAAATACCCGACCTGAATGCGAGCGCGCTCTATACCATCGCGCAACCGCTTCAGCATGGTGGCATTGCGCGCCAGCTTGCGCTCGAGATGCAGCACTGACACAACATACTTCGTGATCTCGAGATCGCGCTTGGCGCTCGTCCCGCCCAGATGCGCAGCCACCAGTCGCAGCCCTGTGTGCAGCCCGCCCGCGCCGCCGTAGACGGATTCGGTGTCCGGCGGATCCAGCTCGAAAATGCTGCGGATGCAAACCTCGAACGCCGCCGGCTCCAGCGTGCCGTGGTGGGCAATCTCCCGCACCAGGCAGGTCGCCTGGAAGACACCGGCCAAGGCCAGTGTCGCGTCTTTCAGGGAATGTGTCATGCGCAAACTATTGATTTATGAATCCGACCCGGTAGCACTCTCACAGTGACTCAGGCAAACCCGCTCGCTCGCGCCATGTCCGGCTGAGCCAACCCGCCCTCGGTCGCGGAGATCACGCCACCGCCCAGACAAACATCGCCATCATAGAGCACCACGAACTGTCCCGGGGTCACCGCCCGCTGCGGCTGATCAAACAGCACACGGCAGCCTCCGTCCCGCTGCTCGACGACGCAGGACTGGTCGGTCTGGCGATAGCGGGTCTTCGCCCGGCAGCGGTAAGGCAAGCGCGCCGGCGGATTGCCCGCTACCCAATGAAATCCGTCCGTGCTGAGGGCGCGACTGAAGAGTGCCGGGTGATCGTGTCCCTGCGCCACCAGCAGGACATTATTCGATACATCCTTGGCCAGCACGTACCAGGCTTCTCCGCTGCCCTCTACGCGCCCCCCGATACCGATGCCCTTGCGCTGTCCAAGGGTGTAAAACATCAATCCCTCGTGCATCCCGAGCCGTTCCCCCGCCAGACTGCGTATCTCTCCCGGCCTCGCGGGCAGATAACGGCCGAGAAACTCTCTGAATTTGCGTTCCCCGATGAAACAGATGCCGGTACTGTCTTTCTTCTCGTGGTTGGTGAAACCCGCGTCCCGCGCGAGACGGCGCACTTCGCTCTTGTGCATCCCGCCAAGGGGGAACACCGCACGGGAGAGCTGCTGCTGCGTCAGCGCATGCAGAAAATAGCTCTGATCCTTGCCCGGATCCACCCCCTTGAGGAGGTGATAGACACCGTCCCTTTCTTCCACGCGGGCATAGTGTCCTGTAGCGATCCGGTCCGCCCCGGAGGCCAGGGCATGATCCAGGAAAACCCTAAATTTGATCTCGCTGTTGCACAGGATATCCGGATTCGGCGTGCGCCCCGCCTGGTATTCCGCCAGGAAATACGCGAACACGCGCTCCCGGTAGGCGTCGGCGAAATTAACGGCATCCAGCTCGATGCCAAGCCGGTCGCATACCGCCAGCGCATCGCGCACATCGCGCTCCGCCGGACACTCCCCGCCCGGTTCGCTTTCTTCCCAGTTCTTCATGAACAGGCCGCTGACCGCCCCATGGCTCACCTGCTGTTGCAGCAGCAAGGCCGCCACGGAGGAATCGACTCCTCCGGACATCCCGACAATGATCCTGGAATCCGCCAGCTTCTTCATGAATGAATACTGAAAATTTTAATCAACCGAATAATCAATCCCGCAACCGTCAGAGATCCTGCCGTTGCAGGAGTTCACGTGCCGCCGAGATACGCCAGCAGGTCCAGCGGGTAGCGTCTTCCGGCAAGATAATCATCAATTCCCCGGAGCACCATCGGGCTGCGCAGCGCGGCACTCC